>NZ_VPAN01000011.1:0-85888 GCF_013419225.1 Acinetobacter sp. YH12097
CAATTAATTTGATGGCTTCAGCTTTAAATTCTGTGGTGTAAGTCTTGTGTTTCTTGCTCATGGTAAACTCCTGATGAGTGTGTTTAGTTTACCAAGTTAAAACCTCCTGTTTTTTCAGCACACATCAAAAGGTCGTGGGTGCAAAAGAAAGTTGGAGAGATACATGGAAATCATTTCGAATCATTTATCATTATAATTGGGTTCCAGCTTTATTTGCTTATCCATTTGATGTATGTAACTTTGTTGCACGAAGAATTTTACTGCATATCAAACCATTGCCCGTTTGGCATGAAGATGTAGTACGAAAAAACAAAATGGATTTAGAGCGCCCAGAGGAAATCAGCGCAAAAGATAATTTTGAATTTACGATGTTTAAAATGATGGATAAATAAAAAGCCCTTTCGGGCTTTTTTTATATTAATCAAGGCAACTGCTTAATCGGACTGCCACCCAACGCCTGCATCAAAGTCACATAAGCATTGTATTGACTTTGCTTGGTTTGAACCAAAGACAGTCGAGCATTACGTGTGGTCTCCTGTGCATCAAGCAAGTTTTTCAACGCAATTGCACCATTTCGATAACGTACTTCAGTCAAACGCTCAGTCTTTTCTGCAAGCTGTACATTACGCTCTTGCAAAGCAACTTGTTGACTGAGCTCAGTACGATTAGAAAGCGCATTTTCCACATCGGCAAAAGCCTGATACAAGGTCTGACGATATTGAATAATAGATTTTTCATAATCCAAATCACTAATCGCGAGGTCTTTCTTCATATCGTTATATTGCAAGAAAGGTAAACTCAAACTCGCACCCAAAGCCAAAGCAGGGTTTTGTAATAAGTTACTCAAAGAGGTACTGCTCGATCCTAAACTGCCAGTCAAACTAATCGAAGGGTAGTAACTCGCTTTCGTTGCATCTTTATTTGCCAAAGCTTTACGTAATCTTAATTCGCTCGCTTGTAAATCTGGACGGCGAGACAACAACTCGGCAGGTAAACCTGCTGCAATTGTCGGTAATGCAATTCGAGGTAAACGCTGCGGCTCTGAAATATTCAGTTGTTGCACAGGTTGATGTAATAACACAGCCAATGCAGTACGTGTTTCCACTTTTTGTTGGGCAATTTGGCTTAAGGTTGCTTTTTGACTTTGTACAGATTGTTCCGCTTGCGTTAGATCTAAACCTGATACGGCTCCAGCTTTATATTGCACCTTGACCAAGTCATAGGTTTTTTGCGTACTGGCCAAATTTTGCTGCGCAATACTGTAGCGCTCATTTAAATAGCCAAGTTGCCAATATAGGTTTGCTGTTGTTGCAATCAAACTTTGGGCAGTGGCTTGCAGGTCTTGTTCAGTTGCTAAAGCTTCCCATTTTGCGGCCTCAGTCTGGCTAGCCAAACGACCAAATAAATCTACTTCATAACTGACGCCACCACTGAGTGATACACCTTTTGAGGAATCATCACCTGAGTTAAGGTCAAAGTTATGTCCAGTAGAGACACTTGAACTCACGCGTGGCCCTTGTTTATTTTCAGCCAAACCTGCTTGTAGTCGAGCTTGCTGTAAATTAATACCTGCTACAGCAAGGTCTGTATTGGCCGCTAAAACTTGATTCACCAACTGGTTTAATTGAGCATCATTAAACAATGTCCACCATTGGTCAGCATAAGTATCTGCATGAACTTGCTGACTCATGGCTTTTGCATTTTGAAATTGCGTCGGGATTTGTGTTGCAGGAGCTTCGTACGGCGTTTTAACCACAGCGGCACAGCCGACTAAGCTACTTCCGAGAATGAAGGCACTTGCAAGTTTAGTTAAGGTCATTTGCATCATTATTTCCTTATTCGCGAGAAAGCGCATCGACAGGGTTAAGCTGTGCGGCATTACGTGCAGGAATAAAGCCAAACACAATACCAATCATACTTGAGCAGACAAATGCAGCAACGATAGACGTCGTTGAATAGGCCATTTGGAATGTTCCACCGGCAAAATGACTAATCAATTGTCCAATACCCAAAGATAATAAAACCCCAAGCACACCGCCTAAGATACACACCAACACCGCCTCAATCAGGAACTGCTGTAAAATGTCACTTTGACGGGCACCCACGGCCATACGTACACCAATTTCTTGAGTACGCTCAGTCACAGAAACCAACATAATGTTCATGACCCCAATACCACCGACAATCAATGAAATCACCGCAATAGCAGACACCAATAAAGTCATTGTTGCAGTGGTTTGTTGAATGGTTTCACGGATACTATCGGAGTTCTGTGTAAAGACATCTTGCGCGCCATGACGTTGCACCAACAAGTTCAATATGGCGTTCTCAGCCGCAGCACTTGGGTATTCATCTTTTACGCGGACAATGATGCTGCGTACATTCGACTGACCTAACATACGACTCATGACCGTTGAATACGGCAAATACACATTCAGGCTATCTGAGTTACCCATCATGCTTTTTTGTTCTTCGATCACGCCAATGATACGGCTCGGCACACTGCCTAACAAAATGACTTGACCCACAGGGTTGGTGCCATCGGCAAAGAAGGTATTTTTAGTATTACTATCAATCACCACATCTTGCGCTTGCTCAGTCACGCTTTCTTTATCAAAAGGCTGACCCGAAGCGAAGTTCATTCCTTTGACATAGAAGAAATCTTCACTCACGCCATTCACTGTGGTCGACGCTTCTGTATCTTTAAAACGTGCTGTAACAGATGAATTGACTGAAGGACTAACGCCATCGACATAAGGTTGTTCCGCAAGGGCCGTCGCATCGGCTGGAACCAATGTTTTGGCTTGCGATGATCTAGAATTATCACCAAATCCACGACCTTGATACACCGTAATGGTATTGGTCCCCAAGCTGCTGATATTTTCTAAAATTTGCTTTTGCGAACCATTACCCAAGGCCACCACGGAGACCACAGAGGCAATACCGATAATAATCCCGAGCATGGTGAGGAAGGTCCGCATCCGGTGTGCATTCATGGCAAGGATCGCCATACGGAATGCTTCACCAAGACGGTCAACGGCAGAGCGCCAACTCGAGGTTTTTTTCTGGGTGTTTGGAACGAGTTGTTGCTTTTCTAAAGGTTCATCATCTGTTTCAGGCACATTGGGCTGATCTGAAATGATGTTACCGTCTGAAATTTCAATAATTCGAGTCGCATTTTTTGCAACATTATGATCGTGCGTGACCAAAATAATGGTATGACCTTTGGCATTGAGTTCGCGTAAAATCCGCATCACTTCAATACCACTATTCTTATCCAATGCACCGGTGGGTTCATCGGCAAGAATAACGTCACCACCATTCATGAGGGCGCGGGCAATCGACACACGTTGTTGCTGACCACCCGAGAGTTGGCTCGGACGGTTTTGAGTTTTTTCACCCAATCCTAGGTCGGTCAGCAGTTGCTTGGCACGTGCATTACGTTCGGTTGCATCTGCACCGGCATAGATAGCGGGAACTTCGACGTTACCCGCAGCATTCAAATCACCGAGTAAGTGATAACGCTGGAAAATAAAGCCGAAATATTCACGGCGTAACTGTGCCAGTTCATCAGGTTCAAGTTCACGGGTTTCACGCCCCTTGACCTTGTAACTGCCATTGGTTGGCTTATCAAGGCACCCCAAAATGTTCATGAGGGTAGATTTACCAGAACCGGACTGACCTACAATCGCCACCAGTTCACCTGGGTAAATCTCAAGATTAACCCCTTTTAGAATCTGGACTGTGCTTTCACCAGCAGGGAATTCACGAGTCAGATTCTTGACCTCGAGTAGAGGCGTCTGATTTTGACTCATCATTACATTCTCATTGGGCCGCCGCGATTACTGCGTTTTGCAGAATCATTACTAGTGTCTGAACCGTCGGCAATCACGACTTGATCACCTTGTTTTAAGCCACGAATCACTTGTGCGGTCACACGGTTATTTAAGCCAAGTAATACGGGTTGAGGTTGCGCAGCGCCATCCGCTTGTAATACACGCACCATGGCAACGCTCGCTTTACCTTGTTTGACCAGTGCCTTTTCAGCTTCAGTCAGTTCTAAACCTTTAGGACGATTTGGATGGTCTTTGTTCGATTTAGCTTCTGCGTTGGCATTTTTATCCGCAGATTGACCATCGGTAGACGTATTATTTCGGCTACGTTGTGGACGGTTTGAGGTTTGTACGGCAGCGGCAGGTACCGTTAAGACATTCTTGGCTTCATCTAAAATGATATACACCTGAGCGGTCATATCGATACGCAATTTGCCATCTTCATTTGGGACATCAAATAACGCATTGTAGTAAACCGCAGTACTTGAAGACGAAGAGGTATTGCTGTTGCTTTCGGTGTTAATTGAATTTGGTGCAGGTTCAACTTGGCGCAGGGTAGCATAGTGTTTTGTTTCACTGTCGCCCAAGGTTGTAAAATAAACACTTTGACCTTCTTGGACTTTCATGACATCGGCTTCAGAAATTTCAGCTTTAATGGTCATGGTGTTGAGTTTTGCCAATTTCACAATGGTTGGCGCACTTTGGTTGGCGTTTACGGTTTGACCTTCTTCCGTCACAATCGCCACGATGGTGCCATCCATGGGTGCAACAATTTGTGTATAGCCTAAGTCTTCTTTTGCAGTCGCTAAAGTTAAACGTGATTGTTCGATTTGTGCATTAATGGCTGCAATATCAGCTTGCGCAGTTTTATAACTTGCTAGCGCAGATTCAAGTTCTGCACGACTAGTCGCGTCTTGAGCGTACATTGCTTGTTGACGATTATATTCAGCTTGGACTTTTGCAAGATTTGCTTGTTTAACTGCCAATTGCGCTTGTTGGTTTTTGATGCTGGCTTCTGCAGTTTTTAAATCATTTTCCTGACGTACCGAGTCAATTCGGGCAATCAGCTGACCTTGTTTCACTTCATCACCGAGTTGCACATACATCTTTTTCACCTGACCAGAAACCTGTGCACCAACACTCACCATTTTGGTTGCTTCAAGTACACCTGTTGCAAGTACAGAGTTTTCAATGTCACCACGACTCACTTCAGCAGTAATATATTGCGGCTGAGTTTCTTTAGGTTTTAGGAAATGCCATGCAGTGACAGCGATTGCCAAAGCAACGATGATGGCTACGATCAATTTTGCTGGTTTTATTTTTGGCATGATTGGCAGTTAAAAGTTTAGAAAGATGATTGAATTATAAGATTTAAATACGGATAAATTGTGAACTTTTTGAACAAATAGTAATGATAATTATTCTTTTATACTGGAATGCAAGTTATTACAGCCTTTTTATTAGACTAGAAGAGTCTGCGCCCACACAAGCTGGCAATAGCTTGTTGTACCAAATGCTCAGGATTTTCATGACCTAAACCTTTTATTGACGCGTCTAAACGAAGTAATAGGGCAGGCCAAGTCAAAAAATCGTTGGCATTTAAACGGCGTAACGCTTGTTGATACAGCCCGACTTTGGTTTTCCAAATACCAATTTGCAAGGCATTTTGTGGCTGCTCAAACAGTTGCATCAGCAAACGCATTTCCTTACTGATACTCCATAAAATCAGCGACATCGGCTCGCCTGAAGCAATTAAGTATTGAAAAATTTTAATTGATTGCGCCAAATTGCCTTGCAGCATGGCATCATTTAAATCATAGGTAGTGTAGCGTGACTGATCTTGTAAGCAAGAGTACAGATGATCTATCTGAATCATCTCTGCTTCAGGAAAAGTATCTGCGACACGCATTAAACTATTTTTTGCAGCCAGTAAGTTATGCTCATGATGCTGTTCTAACCATTGCCAAGCATCATTGGCGAGTTGAATGCCGAGCTTTTGCGCCTCGGTGGCTAAGATTTGCTGACGATCTTTAGGGTAGTTTGCAGTCAGTGCAACATTGACCCCATTGGCATCAATGGTTTGGAAAAAACTGGTCTTTAAACTCGCACTATCTTGCTTCGGCATTACCACGAGCAGCAAGTTGCTTTCATTTTGCTGCAAATAGCTTTTTAACAGTTTTAGCCCATTGGCATCGGGTTTAATGTTGCCATGTGCCTCAATAGCCAGTTGACTAGAAAATAATGACAAGCTGTTTAAAGCATTAAAGACATTTTTCCAATCGGCCGCAGAGCTAATGTCATACCGTTGACGCTCGATTTCTCGAACGTTCCAACTCTTACGAAATGCATCCAGGAGATTTTGTTCAAGTAATGGCTCTTGACCATGCAGCACCCAGGCACCTTGCGCTTCATCTACACGTTTTAATGCCTGAAGATAGTCAAGTTTCATAAATCAAAATTACTCAGCTTTGGTCGGTGCAGTTAGTGGATTCGCTTTCGGTAAGCGGTTTGATGAAATTTGGCGCACGATCTGTTGTGCAATGTCATCAATAATCACTTGTTTTAAATATTTTTCTTCTTGGTCATCGGTGTTCACGGTTGCTACGTCGTATTGGTAGCTACGTGTTGCCATCAATGTACGTGGTTCAGTCACAGGGTTGCCTTGGGCATCTTCAATTTGGAATGTCACGTTCAAGCGCAGTAAAGTTTCAACCAATTTACCATTGAGTTCTAAACGACGCGGAGTGTAATCCAACACATGTAAGACATAGGCATTTTGATTATTGCTCAATTGCACGCCTGCAGAGCCTAAATAAATCGCTAACTTTTCATGTAAGTCATCTGTATCTTCAGGAAGTGCCAATCGCATATTGGAATAGGCTACAGGTACAGCAGCAGGGTTGGTGCCTTTTAAATGAAAACCACAACCGACCATGCCTGCGCTCAGGCCCATAGTTAATACAATTGCAGCAACACGTTGAACCAAGTGCATAAAGTGTCCTCTGTTTCCCGAAG
The DNA here is from genome assembly GCF_013419225.1 of Acinetobacter sp. YH12097. Lineage (NCBI taxonomy): Bacteria > Pseudomonadati > Pseudomonadota > Gammaproteobacteria > Moraxellales > Moraxellaceae > Acinetobacter > Acinetobacter sp. YH12097. The sequence continues at coordinate 6,849 of NZ_VPAN01000011.1, forward strand.
GGATAATGTTGAAATCCTGTGTGGATTGTAAAGTCAAAGCCCGTTGACTGGCAACGGGCTTTGTTTGGGAATTGTTTTTTAATCCCTCCCGACCTCCCTTTAAAAAAGGGAGGAGACCCGATTTTTTATTGGGAGCGGGAAGTCCCCCTTTTATAAAGGGGGATTTAGGGGGGATTAAATTAAACCACCAAATTCACTAATTTATTCGGCACCACAATTTCTTTTTTGGTTGGACCTGTCAAGAATTGTTGAACTTCAGGTAATGCTTTTGCTTGTGTAAGAATGTCATCTTTAGAGGCATCTACAGATACTTCTAATTTGCCACGAAGTTTACCGTTTACTTGCACCACAATCGTTTGTGTATTGCGAGTCAGCGCAGATTCATCTACAGCAGGGAAGCGTGCTGATGTTAATTCGATACCAAACTCAGCCAATAAAGTTTGGCTTAAATGTGGTGCAAACGGTGCAAGTAAAGTTAGAAGGGTTGTGATTGATTCACGTGCAACGGCAACGTCATTGTCATCTTTCGCTTCAAACTTATTGTTGGCATTCAAAAGTTCCATCATCGCAGCAATTGCGGTGTTGAAGGCGTGACGACGTGCAATGTCATCACCCACTTTTTGAATGGTTTCGTGTGTTTTACGACGCAAGTCTTGTGCAGCGGTAGATAGTGTCGCTTTGTCGATGTTTGCAGCAGAGTTGCCTTGTTCAAGGAAACCAGTTGCTAGTCGCCATACACGTTTTAAGAAGCGGTTTGCACCTTCAACACCAGCGTCAGACCATTCTAGTGATTGATCTGGTGGAGCAGCGAACATCATAAATACACGTGCAGTATCTGCGCCGTATTGATCAATAATCGCTTGCGGGTCGATACCGTTGTTTTTCGATTTCGACATTTTTTCTTGACCGCCAACCACGACGTCTTGACCATCACCTTGATATTTCGCAGAAATGATACGGCCTTTTTCATCACGTTCTAAGTCGATGTCGGCAGGGTTAAACCATGTTTTCTTACCTGACTCAGATTCACGGTAGTAAGTATCTGCAAGAACCATACCTTGAGTTAAAAGGTTAGTGAATGGTTCGTTGCCTTGTACCACACCTTCATCACGCATTAATTTATGGAAGAAACGTGCATAAAGTAAATGCAGAATCGCGTGTTCAACACCACCGATGTATTGGTTCACAGGTAACCAAGTTTGACCCGCTTCAGGTTTCACCATACCGTCAGTGAAATCTGGAGATGCATAACGTGCATAGTACCAAGATGATTCTACGAAAGTATCTAAAGTATCTGTTTCACGACGAGCATCGCCACCACAGCATGGGCAAGTGGTTTCATAGAATTCAGGCATTTTGTTTAGTGGATTGCCTGAACCATCTGGAACCACGTCCGTTGGCAATACAACAGGAAGTTGTTCTTCGGGTACTGGAACCTGACCACATTTTTCACAGTTGATCATTGGAATTGGACAACCCCAATAACGCTGACGAGAAACACCCCAGTCACGTAAACGGAATTGAACTTTCGAGTTGGCAAGTTCAGTCGGTTCTAATTTTGCAAGGAATGCATCATATGCACCTTGTAAATCTAAACCATCAAATTCGCCTGAATTCACCAGTTTGCCTTCTTTAGAACCGTACCATTCCTGCCAAGTTGTTGCGTCAAAGTCTGCATCGTCTGCACCTTTGGCATCAATCACTTGCTTGATGGTTAAGCCATATTTGTTGGCAAACTCGAAGTCACGTTCATCGTGTGAAGGCACTGCCATCACCGCACCTGAACCGTAAGACATCAAGACGTAGTTCGCGATCCAAACAGGAACTTCTTCACCTGTAACTGGGTGCTTCACAGAAAGACCAGTTGCCATGCCTTTCTTTTCAGCCGTCGCAAGATCGGCTTCTGCAACAGAACCCATACGGCATTCTTCAATAAATGCAGCAAGTTCAGGGTTTGTTTCAGCAGCTTTTAACGCCATTGGGTGTTCTGCTGCAACTGCAACATAAGTCACACCCATGAGTGTGTCAGCACGAGTGGTAAATACAGTTAAACCATCTGCATAAACGTCTGGATTCGCTGAAGGGAAGGTGATTTCCATACCCTGTGAGCGACCAATCCAGTTACGTTGCATGGTTAAAACTTGCTGTGGCCAGCCGTCTTTTAATGTTTCTAAATCGTCAAGTAATTCTTGCGCATAGTCAGTGATGCGGAAGTAGTACATTGGAATATCACGTTTCTCAACCAATGCACCTGAACGCCAGCCACGACCATTTTCAACTTGTTCGTTTGCTAAAACAGTTTGGTCTACAGGGTCCCAGTTCACTGTTGAAAGCTTACGGTAAATTAAACCTTTTTTATAAAGCTGAACGAATAACCATTGTTCCCAACGGTAATATTCAGGTGTGCAAGTTGCAAATTCACGATCCCAATCTACAGAAAGACCTAACTTTTTAAGCTGATTACGCATGTAATCAATGTTTTCAAAAGTCCATTTTGCAGGAGCGACTTGATGGGCAATTGCAGCATTTTCAGCAGGTAGACCGAAAGCATCCCAACCCATTGGTTGTAGCACAGTTTCACCTTGTAAGCGGTGGAAACGGCTGATCACGTCACCAATTGTATAGTTACGCACATGACCCATATGCAGTTTGCCACTTGGATAAGGGAACATAGAGAGGATATAACGACGTGGTCCTTCTACTTGGTCGGCAACTTTGAAGGCTTTGCGATTTTCCCAGTCTTGTTGGACTGTAGGTTCAATCGCACTGGCTTGATATTCAGGGTCAATATGAGTAGTCATAAACGTAAATAGAAATAACGGTTAAAAAGTTTGTGCTACAGCATAGCGCAAAATACGCCTAGAGTGAATTTTGCGATGCTGCCTAGATGTAAATAATTTAAGTCAAAATTGAAGGCTTTGGCGTAAATTATTGTGGTGCGGAGGCTACGGCTTGACCTTGGCGGAGCGCTGCATTGGCTTCGCGTTGTTGTTCCGCTAGTTGCTCATTTTGTTCATTCGACTGTTCGGCTTCACGTGAAACCTCTTCTTGGTTTTTTGCTGGAGTTGATTGCGTAGTCGTTGTTGCACCATAGGTATTCACTTTACCTTTACGCTGCGCATTTTTTGGCGGTGGCGTGGTGGTGTAATGCGTTGAACCTTTTGCATCCACCCACTTGTAATATTCTTTCGCTGAAAGGTCCAAACTGGTCAGGCAAAATGCCATGCTAGATAAAATACAGGCAGTGCGAGCAATCGTCGTCTTCATCATAAATTCAGTCCCAAAGTTAGAGTGATCATGCAAAATTATGCTGAAAATTTTGCGCTTTTTTGACAGCAGAATCTATGCATTTTTTAGCACAAAGGATAAAAGGGGCATCGTGTGGGATGAATAACTTTGTGAATGATGAATTGTGGAATTAATAAGCAATCAAAATATTGTGTTTTTATCATTTAATCCATGCCTTAAGTTGAAAGTGAGGCAATTGAATTAAAAACCCACAGCAATTCATTTAATTTATTTATTAGATTTATAAAAGTATTTTATTAAATACATGCTAACTGGTTATAAATAAACAAACTACAAAGAATGCAAAGAACGGGAGTGTGCTTAAAAAACAAACGGTCTGTAAGTAATCAGAAAAAAGCCCATTTTTAAACTTGACTTTAATGGTTGAAACTACAAAAATGCTGTCTTTAGTTTTATATGCCTTAGATCGATCACCCTTCGAATGAGTGCATTTTAGCAATGGACTTCTTCTCTAGCCGAGAGGTTGAACAAAGCCAACAAAATATGTTTATCCCAACATGTTTTAGACCCCATATTGCTCAAACAGCAAGCAGGTCAGATTTTTTTCTTATTGCTATGAAAACTATGAAATTTGTGTGCTATAACAGAGCACACAGTTAATGAATTAACCACGACAAATGCCCTCCATTTGTGCGTGAAAAAAGATTAGGGTGAATCACGTTGGAACTTTTATCTGGTGGTGAAATGCTTGTTCGCGCTTTAGCGGACGAAGGCGTTGAACATGTTTTTGGATACCCAGGCGGCGCAGTACTGCATATTTATGATGCGCTATTTCAACAAGAAAAAATCAATCATTACCTAGTGCGCCACGAGCAAGCTGCTGGTCATATGGCTGATGCTTACTCACGTGTCACAGGTAAAACAGGTGTCGTACTGGTGACATCTGGTCCGGGTGCAACAAATACCGTAACTCCAATTGCAACTGCCTATATGGACTCAATCCCAATGGTGATTTTGTCAGGTCAGGTTGCAAGCCATCTTATCGGTGAGGATGCGTTCCAAGAAACGGATATGGTTGGTATTTCGCGTCCAATCGTAAAACACAGCTTCCAAGTACGTCATGCAAGCGAAATCCCTTCGATTATTAAGAAGGCATTTTATATCGCTTCAAGTGGCCGTCCGGGTCCTGTTGTCGTTGATATTCCAAAAGATGCGACGAATCCTGCAGAGAAATTTGCTTACGAATATCCTGAAAAAGTGAAAATGCGTTCGTATCAACCGCCGCATCGTGGTCACTCAGGTCAAATTCGTAAAGCAATTGATGAATTGATTCATGCTAAACGCCCAATTATTTATTCAGGCGGTGGTGTGGTTCAAGGCAACGCTTCTGCACAGTTGACAGAACTTGCACATTTATTGGGTTATCCAGTAACCAGTACCTTAATGGGTCTTGGTGCGTATCCGGGCAATGATGAACAGTTCATCGGTATGTTGGGTATGCATGGTACTTACGAAGCCAATATGACGATGCACAATGCAGATGTGATTCTGTGTGTAGGCGCGCGCTTCGATGACCGTGTAACCAATAATCCAGCGAAATTCTGTCCAAATGCAAAAGTCATTCATATTGATATTGACCCAGCAACGATTTCAAAAACAATTATGGCGCACATCCCAATTGTGGGTGCAGTAGAGCCTGTATTGACTGAAATGTTGGCTCAATTAAAGCAATTGAATGTGTCTAAACCAAATCCAGAAGATATCGCGGCTTGGTGGAAACAAATCAATGAATGGCGTCAAGTTCATGGTTTGAACTATGATAAACCAACTGATGGTTCAATGAAGCCACAGCAAGTTGTTGAAGCGTTGGATAAAATTACCAATAGCCAAGCCATCATTACTTCAGACGTTGGTCAACACCAAATGTTTGGTGCGCTTTACTATAAATACACACGTCCACGTCAATGGATCAACTCAGGTGGTCTAGGAACCATGGGTGTAGGTTTGCCATATGCTATGGCAGCAAAACTTGCCTTCCCAGATCAACAAGTAGTGTGTATTACTGGTGAAGCATCGATTCAGATGTGTATCCAAGAACTTTCTACATGTAAGCAATATGGCTTGAATGTAAAAATTCTATGCTTGAATAACCGTGCATTAGGTATGGTTAAGCAATGGCAAGACATGAACTACGAAGGTCGTCACTCAAGTTCTTATGTTGAGTCACTTCCTGACTTCCCTAAATTAATGGAAGCGTATGGGCATGTAGGTATTCAAATTGATCATGCAGATGAACTCGAATCGAAGCTTGCTGAAGCAATGGCGATCAATGACAAGTGCGTGTTTATTAACGTGATGGTTGACCGTTCAGAGCATGTATATCCAATGTTGGTTGCTGGCCAGTCAATGAAAGATATGTGGTTAGGCAAAGGAGAGCGCACACAATGAGACATATTATCTCTGTACTTGTAGAAAACGAAGCAGGTGCGCTTTCACGTTTGGTAGGTTTATTCTCTCAGCGTGGTTATAACATTGAGACATTAAACGTAGCGCCAACAGAAGATCCGACGCTTTCGCGTTTGACTTTAACCACGTATGGTGATGAGCACAAAATTGAACAAATCACTAAGCAACTCAACAAGCTTGTAGAAGTTGTAAAAGTTGTTGATTTGTCTGAAGGTGCTCACATTGAACGTGAATTAATGTTAATTAAAGTCAAAGCACTCGGTTCAGCACGCGCAGAAATTAAACGTACTGCGGATATTTTCCGTGGACAAATCGTAGACGTAACGCCAACGACATATACCATTCAAATCGCAGGTACAACTGAAAAGATTGATGGTTTTATTGATGCCTTAGCTGAAAATACAATTCTAGAAGTTGTACGTTCAGGTGTTTCAGGTATCGCACGTGGCGAAAAAGTTTTAACTATCTAATTTTATATATTCACCTCACTCCTATGGGTGAGGTACTTGAAACGTGAATAATCAAACGGAATCACGGTATCAAGTTAAAGGAAACAAAAGCATTTTAGCGGAGACAGCAATGCAAATTTTTTACGATAAAGACACAGACTTATCTATCATCCAAGGCAAAAAAGTAGCAATCATTGGTTATGGTTCACAAGGCCATGCTCATGCGCTTAACCTTAAAGATTCAGGCGTTGACGTAACTGTAGGTCTACGCGCTGGTTCTACTTCTTGGAAAAAAGCTGAAAATGCTGGTCTTAAAGTTTCAGAAGTTCCTGCTGCTGTAGCTCAAGCTGACTTAGTTATGATTTTGACTCCAGATGAGTTCCAATCACAACTTTACCGTGACGTAATTGAGCCAAACATCAAGCAAGGTGCAACACTAGCATTTGCTCATGGTTTCTCTGTTCTTTATAACCAAGTTGTTCCACGTGCTGACCTTGACGTAATCATGGTTGCTCCAAAAGCACCTGGTCATACTGTACGTTCAGAATTCCAACGTGGTTCAGGTGTACCTGATCTTATTGCTGTTCACCAAGATGCTTCTGGTAATGCACGTAACGTTGCGCTTTCTTACGCTTCAGGTGTTGGTGGCGGCCGTACTGGTATTATCGAAACTTCATTCCGTGAAGAAACTGAAACTGACCTTTTCGGTGAGCAAGCAGTTCTTTGTGGTGGTGCTGTTGAATTGGTTAAAATGGGCTTCGAAACTTTGGTTGAAGCTGGTTATGCACCAGAAATGGCTTACTTCGAATGTCTACACGAACTTAAATTGATCGTTGACTTAATGTTCGAAGGCGGTATCGCGGACATGAACTACTCGGTATCAAACAATGCTGAATATGGCGAATACGTAACTGGTGTTGAAGTAATCAACGAACAGTCTCGTGAAGCAATGCGTAATGCACTTAAACGTATTCAATCTGGCGAATACGCGAAGATGTTCATCCAAGAAGGTGCGTTGAACTATCCTTCTATGACTGCTCGTCGTCGTCAAAACGCGGCGCATGGTATCGAAGTAACTGGTAACAAGTTACGTGCGATGATGCCTTGGATCCAAGCGAACAAAATCGTAGACAAAGAAAAGAACTAAGTTCTGATATCTAAGTCAAAAAGCCCTTGTTTTTAACAGGGGCTTTTTTATGCCTTACAAAAGACGGTATCAAGGCTGCGTGCCTCAAATGATGTAAGCAGTGCTTTTATTCCTTGCGCTTCACTCAGAACAGTGTTCTGAGTTTGCTCATACCTTGGATTCAAGCGAACAAAATCGTAGACAAAGAAAAGAACTAAGTTTTGATTTCTAAGTCAAAAAGCCCCCTGTTTTTAACAGGGGCTTTTTTATGCCTTACTGAAATCAGCATAAAGGCAAGTAAAACCGTTGATAAAGAGAAAAACTAATTTCTCCAATCAATTGATTTGAATGTGAAAGCCCACTCATTTGAGTGGTATTTAAATTTGCTAAGTACCTAGAAAGGATAAAAGGCAGTACGTGGCCTCTTTGCGTCCACAACAGTGATTTGCTTTTTGGGCTTCATTCAAAGCAGTACTTTTTCTTCCTTGTATTCAAGTAAAAAAAGTTGTAGAGCAATAAAAGAACAAAATTTTATTTCTCAGTCAAAAAAGATGTTTTTAATGGGGATGCCAAAGATTGGAAACATGGGCTTTAAAAGCGGCACCAATTTAATCTAATGGTTTGAGTCATAGATAGTTTCAAAACTCCTATATTTGTGTCATCTGTGTTGAATTTAGGTTGTGATAGAGTAGGCATTATTCATGCTGCATGGAGTGTGTAATTGCAATGAAAATATCAAAAATCTCTCTTTTACTCGCTCTTTGTCTACCAGTGGTGAGTTTTGCACAAGAGGCAGATATAACACTGCCTGAGTTAAAGCCTTTACCTGATGTTCGCATATCCATGCAGCGGATGCTTCGCTCGACTGAAGGACGCTATTTCTTAGATTTGTATGCTGGTATATGGAATCCGCATGGGACTTTAACTGATCTACAAGAACCAAAACAAATTAACTTTAAAGGGACTCAAAAAGCAGATTTTCTCGATCTGAATTCAGTCAATGTTGGGACTGAACAAAATGCGGTAACAGCTTATCGATTGGCAGGAACATTGAATGCCAATACAGGCTACTTTAAAGCTGAACTGACGGAACAAACGGTACCACCATCTACAAGTTATCTACAGTTTGAGCCTGCGTTTAAAGCTGCAGATAAACCTATCCTGCTGTTTAAGTTTTATGGGGTGCAATCTGCAGACCAGCCTTATGGGAAGTCTCTAAAGCGCGTAGATGTGATTAATAAATCAAATGGCAAAGTTCTACAGTCATTACAAGGCTTTAATGCTTTTGGGAATAGTATCGGATTCTTAGATGTAAACTTTGATGGATACTATGATGTTGTACTTTCGGATACATCTGATGGTCGAAAAATAGAAGATAAGCAATTTATTTATTGGATGTACAACCCTAAAACGAAGAATTTTCAGCGCTCACCACAATTGGAAAAAATTGCAGGCTTCCCAAAATTAAAAGGAGAGTTGCAGCAGATTGATTTTGGATCAGGTCAAATCTTTCGAGTCGATCAAGGATTGCTTTATCCAGTCAGTGAGTAAGTTAAATTTTTTAAAAAGCCCCATAACTTGGGGCTTTTTTTATTTATAGAATTTTCTAAAGAAGAATGTAGGCAGTTTTAAAAGAGGTATTCAGTATTTTGAATAAAAAATCAAAGTAAAAAGTGCGTTGAAAGAGAGGAGCTGAATTTCAATATGCGTGATAATTCATGTAATAAATGAGATTCTAAAAAATTGAAAAACAAAAATCTGAAATTTAAAGAAAGAAAATATGATTTACAAAAGCTTAACATTGGAAACTAAGACGTGTTTCAAAACCTGTAATTTAATACAAAGGCTCAGTATTTGGTGACGTAATTCTTGTATTGCGTTTCAAAAGACATACCTGAAAGTGGTGATTATACATTCGAGATTCTATTTAAAATTTAAATTTAATCGGTCTTTACTATTAATATAGTTGAATATTCACGTAGTATTGGTTTGTTTGAAAATTATTTTGAACTATTTCACAAATATTTGGTGAAATATGTAACAGCCTATATTATTTTTAATGTTACTAAATTTAATAAAAACAATAAGATATGTTATACCAAAAAATAGGGATATGAAAAAAATCCCCAAAATTTGGGATAAAGAGAAAAATTAAATAAAAATATAAAAATTAAAAATATTTAATATATTACAGCCACATAATTTAAATATTCGTAAAAAATAATATTACATTAATATTCGTGTGAATATTCCACATTAGGTTCTTTTTTTCTCCACATGATTAAGAATGAATCAGCACCTAGGGAAAGTAAGATTAATTAGTTTTTCTTAACAAATATCCTTTGATGCACATACTAATAAATCTCATATGAGAATGGAGAAGTGAAATGTCTACATCTAAAATTTTAACCGCAGTACTATCTGCAACATTGTTCGTAGCACTTCCAGCAACATCTGCAATCGCTGGTGGTAAAAAAGAATCTAAACAATGTGGCGGTGCGCCGTGTGAAGGCGAAATCGACATCGAGTTACAGATTCTTAAAGCATGTGAGCTTTTGGTAGGTAAAGACATCAAACTCGTTGAAGACAGTTATAGGGGTGCTAGTGGCTTTACAGTTACAACGAACACTCCATATACATTAAATCTATCTACGCTAAACGCGGGTTCAAGTGCAGATACTTTTGTAAAACATGAAACCACTAGTGACAAAGTATTTACAAAAATCACGACTTCAAAAGGTGGTGTGAATTATCCAATCGGTTCTACACCTGTAACTGGTATGAGCGTTGATAACTTTGCTGTATCTGTAGCTCCAAAAAATACAATTTCAGGTACTCAACGTGCTGGTACATACAAAGATACTTTATATATCAAAGTAGCTTACTAATCCAAATTTCGGGAGTTGATTCTACACAGTTAGGGTCAACTTCTTTTTATTTTGAATTGATAATAATATTTAAATGTACTGGGGTGGGTATATGAAAAGTTTATTCAAAGTCGTTTCATTTAGTTTAATAACTTGCTTATTGAGTCCTCAAATATTTGCAGGAATTTCAATTAGCCCTGTGCAGTTATATTTAACCGATAAATCTAAACAACGCAGTGCGACATTTACTTTGGAGTCGAAAGGGGATGATGAGACACCACGTATTTTTGAGGCTCAAGCATTTAAATGGACTCAAAATGCTGCAGGCGAAGATGTTCTTTCACCTGAATCCAATATTATTATCAATCCGAAAAACTTTATTTTAAAACCAAATTCAAAACAAATGGTTCGTGTGGGATTTACTCAATCTGTGGAAAGTATGAATCTACAACAAGAAGAAGCATGGCGTATTCTTTATACTGAGCTACCACAAGTGACGAACTCTGAATCGAAAATTGCACTGTTATTAAGTATTAATGTGCCATTTTTTGTCGGCAAACAAGAACCCGCTTATTTGAAATTTATTGCTAAAAAATCGAATGGTCGCACCATTATTCAGGTTGAAAATTTAGCAAAATCACACATTCAAATCCAAAAACTTTATGTCATCGATAAAAGCAAGAAAACAGTCGCTGAATCTTCCGATATGAAATATTTATTGGCATTAGGTAAAAACCAATACGACATCGGGAGTGTTTCTTTACAAGGCGCTAGTAATTATAAAGTCGTTGTGGAAACAGATAAAGGTGACACTCCTTTGGAGTTTAATTTAGTTGAGTAGTGGCTATGAATAGAATTACATTGCTTCTATATTGTATTTTATGTGCTAATTCTGCTCATGCAGAAGCTGTTGATATGCCTGATGATTTATTTCCAACCAGTATTTGGGTAAACGAAGTAGACCGCAAGAGCGAAGTATTATTACTGACTGAAAATAACAAGTTTTATATAGAGTGCGCAGATCTTGATAAGCTGCAAATTAAAGTAGAAATTCTGAAACGACATGCAACTAAAAATTCATTTTGTTTGGTAACGGATCAAGATATTCATTCTGGATTTGATCCTCAATTGCAAGCTATCAAAATTAATCTTCCATCAAAATATTTCTTTGGGCTAGAAACGGATGCCTTAATCAGTCAGCCGATGCCTGCAAATTTTGGTGCATTTCTCAATTATGAAATGCACTTTGAAAATAACACTCAACATAATAATTTTGGTGTACTGCCTGAACTTGGGGTGTTTAAAGACAATTGGATTTTAAGAAATAATGCCTTTTATCGAAATAATAAAGGGGATGATTATCGTGAAGAAAAATTTGTAAGGTTAAATAGTAGTCTTGAGTTTGATTTCTCCAAAAATGCGACCAAGCTGATTATTGGTGATACGACCTCTGCCTATAGCGCATTAATTCATGGTGTGCGATTTGGTGGTTTGAGTTTTGGTACAGACTATACGTCACGTCCAGATTTTGTGTATTGGAATATTCCAAGTCTAAAAGGTAGTGCAGTTTTACCTTCGACTGTTGATTTATATATTGATGGCGTAAATATTTATCAGAAAAAGATTTCACCTGGAGATTATAACCTACAAACAGGTGCCAATATTGAAAGTGCTGGTACAGCGCAAATGGTTGTACAAGATGTATTGGGGAATACCACTGTTCGAAGTTTTCCGGTGTTAATTAGCAGTAAATTGCTCAAAGAAAATTTAAATGATTACAACATATCATTAGGGAAACTACGCTTCAGTTATGACGAAGAAAATAGCGATTATCGCGATTTTTTCAGTTCAGCCTATTGGCGTAGAGGTGTCACCAGTCGTACCACGTTGGGTGCAAGTGCTACCTATAGTGACAAAGTAAAAAATGCAGGACTGCTATGGACGCAAGCGGTCAATCGATGGTTTGTTTTAGACAGTATTTTTTTAGGCAGTAAAACCGATAATGACGATGGCTATTCTGCAGGTTTGGCTATCAGTCGTAATTTCGGGAAACTTAATTTTGGTGTGAGTTCACGCTACGCTACAAATGATTATCGGGCGTTAGGTTATGAAGATAATCATATTTTTCCAAAATTTGAAAATATGGCGTATTTGAGTTTTGCTAATTTTCCATTCTTTCAAAATTTAAATCTGAACTATATCGAACAAACCCAGTATGAATCTAATGATCCTTTATTTGAGTTAGAGGATCGCAAAATGCTCACTGTGGGTGTGAGTCGCGAAATTACACCGAATTTAATGTATACCGCCAACTATTTCCAAGAATTTGGAGATAGCGATGACTCAGGTGCCTTTATTACATTTTCTTATAATTTTGGTGGTGGTAAGCGTATTCAGGCTGATGCGGGTACCAATAAATCCGGCGGTGTCCGTTTCATTCAAAATGCATTCGGTGAATATGGTGCAAATTATGCGCTCGGTGTGGATTATCGTAATGATGAAACGGTATTAAATGCCTATGGTGGTTTGTCCACTGATGTTGGTGATTTAACCTTAAGTCATCTCTATAGTGAAAATGATTCAACAACACAGGTTGGCTACCGTGGCGCTATGGTGTGGTTGGGTGGTCAATACGCATTGACCAGTTTTGTCGATAATGCCTTTGCTTTAGTGAATGTTGGTGGTCGTGAAGATATTGATGTCATGCGTTCAATGTCTCCAGTCGCGAAAACCAATAAAAAAGGCTATGCCTTTGTACACGATATCGTTCCTTATATTAATTACGATATTTCATTTGATGAAAATCAATTACCGATCGAAAGCAAAGTTCCAAATGCTGCACATCGTTTAGTCGCATTAAGACAGCGTGGTTATAACATTAATTTTTCAGTATTTGATACACAACAAATATTGGTCAAAATATTGGATGAACAAGGTCATCAATTTGTTGCAGGAAGTGAAGTTGCAATTGATACCCCAGAAGCTGATGTTTATCCAGTGGGTTCAGATGGCACGGTAATGTTATATGGTTTGGTTGAAGGCTACTACAAGTTGACGGTGAGGACCAGTGGTGGTCGATCTTGCCAAACAGCATTAACAGTGCCGAAAAAGGTAGAAAACCAAACTCCTGAATTAATTACATTGCAGTGTAAATAAAGGAGTATTTCCAATGAAAAGTATTTTACTCATCTCAGCAGCGTTATTTAGTTCAATAACATTTGCTGCACCGAATCGTTGTGAAATGGGACGAATCAGTGAAACCAATATGCGCTTGGCGAATTACTATAATAGTCAAGCGGCGAGTTCATTTAGTGTCGATTGTTCCGGTAAATACCGCATACGCTTTAATAGCCGTAATTTGCAGGATACTTCGGGCAGTAGTTTTGTGACGAATGGCCCGATTAAGCTCAAAACACGAATGACTGTTTCAGGTGCGATGGAAAATCTGTGGAATGTTTCTACAGAGCAAGGCGCTGGCAAAAATAACTATGTGATTGCTGTGCGTTTGGTGGAGCGAGTGAATGCAACGACACCTGCAGGAATCTACCGCGATACAGTCTTTGTAAATATGGTGTTTTGAGAGGCTTAGCGAGTGATTTTATTTCATGGTTAAGGTGATTATATGCAGAGTGCTAAGTTCATGTCGCTAGATTGAAGCTTGAGTATAGATATTAATGTGAGTCTCTAGCTTCAATCTAAGTAGCTCCATTCTCTGTTGCAAATATAAAGTTGGATGTGAATGTCTTGAGTATTCGAGATGTTAAAATATCGATATAGCGTTAAGAATAAATAATTCAGAAAAAGTTTTTCTTATTAGAGTTCATAGGTTTAATATGTGATCTTGTTTTTATTTTAGCCATTTTATTTCGGCTAACGGGGAAGGTCAGTATTGAATCGCTATCATTCAAATGCTCCAAGTTGCGCATGTCGGAAAAAAGGTTCGATGTGCTTGGCGTATTGCGTTCAAACACGTCTGACATTTTTAAATGTCCTCATTTCTCTAATTAAACCTTTAAAGCTGAAATTTACCGTTCTTTGTCTTGTATTTGGTGCAATTGGGCTAAGTCCACAAGCTATTGCCCAATCATGTCAGTCAAAATTAGTCAGTCAAGAAGTCGCTCAGGCGCAGATGCCAAGCGGAGAATTGACCGGGCATGAGCATTGGCAAACGATAGAAAAGTTACCAGATCGTTGGAAAGATCGTTGGGATAATTATTCTGGCACAGCTTGGTATCGCTTGAAATGGCAATACACGTGTCAAGATGCAGGCTCAGATCCGCTTTCTTTGATGGTGAGTTACATCAATATGGCAGGGCAAGTGTATTTGAATGGTCAGCTGTTTTGGCAGGATGATTCATTACAAGAGCCTTTGTCACGAAGTTGGAATATGCCTCGGCAATGGGTAATTCCACCCAACAGCCTAAAGCAAGGTCAGAATGAAGTGCTGATACGAGTGGTGGGCGTCAATGCACTGAATCCAGGGCTTGGTGAGGTTAGTTTAAACCGCTATCACGATAATACCAAAGTGTATGAAAAACATTGGTTGGCTATGCGAGGCTTGCATAGCTACACCACTATTTTTGAGTTTATCTTGGGGATCATTGCGGGGCTGGTTTGGCTGTTTCGACGCGAAGAGAACGCTTTTGGTTGGTATGCCATAACCAGTTTTCTTTGGGTGCTATACGTTGGGCAACTTTTAGCTACCGAGACGCTTTGGGGGCTATCAACGCTAGATTTCTATCGTTTGCATATCTTTATCTTTCTTTGTTTTACGACAGCGACTTGTCTCTATCCTTGGCGTTTTGCAGGACGAAAATTTCCACGTCTTGAAAAAGTCATGGGGATGACTGTTTTTGTATTGGGTTGCTTGATTTTTTTTACACCACAGTCTTTGGTACAACCTGTCTTAGATTTGAGTTTTATGGTGGGCTATGCTTGCTATATGCTGAATTGCCTGACATTTTCGTGGATTGCTTATAAATCAGGACAAGTTGAAGCCAAGTTGCTGGCAGGGATTATGTTGTTGATTTATGTCCCAATTGGTGCCCATGACGGTTGGCGCTTAATGATGAATGAAGGGGATTTGATTTCGGCATATGCTTCCCCGATAACAACCTTGGGTGTGGCGATTATTTTTGCACTACGCTTGACTAAAAGTGTGAGACGAATTGAAAAGTTTAATCAAACGTTGGCAACAACGGTCACTCAAGTAAAGGAAGAGTTGACGCATACCCTACAAAATCATTATCAGTTAGAAATGGAAAATACCCGCTTGCAAGAGCGTATTCAAATTGCACATGAGCTACATGATGGCTTAGGTGGCTCCTTGGTTCGTTCAATGGCATCGGTTGAGCAGAGTTCCAAAGATCTGACCAATTCGCAATTTTTATCGATGTTGAAAATTTTAAGAGATGATTTACGACATATCATTGATAGCGGTTCAAGTTTAGGCACCAAACTGCCTGAAACCCCATTGTTATGGATGGCACCCTTTAGGCACCGTTTTAATCAGTTATTTGATTAGCTCGATATACACGCTAAATGGTCAGTTCCTGCAAAATGGGAAGTGGATGTTACTCCAATGGAATGTTTAACCCTACAGCGTGTAGCCGAAGAAGCATTAACCAATATTGTGAAGCATAGTCATGCGACCGTGGTGCAGATTCGGATTTATTATGAAAACTCGGCATTGATAATGGAAGTAGAAGACAATGGTGTGGGGTTTGATGTGAATTTGGTCAATCAAGCCGGTTTGAGTGTGGGGCTTCGTAGTATGAGTGGGCATTTAGAGCGGATGAACGCAGATATGCAAATCACTTCTCGTGCGGGTCAGACGATTTTAAAAGTGATTAAAAATTACGGATAAATCATGATTTTGTAGAAGAAATTAGTCAATTTTTTTCAATAAACTGTCATCAAATAATCATCAAAATGCAAAAAACTGCTGCTTAAACTGTGACTATACATTTATAAGAAGCATGTAAGATCATGACAGAATCGGCTATTAATTTAGGGCGTATGCAGGATGAACCTGCGCGATTTCAGTTCCAATTTAAGCATATGCAATCACGAATGGATGTGCAAACGGTCTCAACATTAATCCGTCCAGGTCTAAAAATCGCCATTGTTACAGATACGTGGGCGCCAGAAATTAATGGTGTTGCACATTCTTTATTACAGCTGTGTAAGGGCTTGCAGCAACAAGGCAACTCAATATTTTTAATACGTCCTGAACAGTCCGAAAGTTGTCAGGATTTCAAACCTGATCAAGAGTGTTTGGTTCGAGCGCAGTCGATTCCTAGATATTCAGGTTTACAATTTGGCTGGCCGCAATTGATCAAGCTGAGTAAAGCTTTAAAAAAAGCCCAAGTCGACATTGTGCATATAGTCACTGAAGGGCCTTTGGGATTTGCTATGCTTCAACTGGCGCGTTCTTTACAGATTCCTGTGTCCAGTGGTTTTCATTCGGCCTTTCATGATTTTAGTCGCTTCTTTGATTTAGCGTTTTTAATGAAGCCTGTACAACATTATTTACGATGGTTTCATAACAATACTCAACTCACCTGTGTCCCGAGCCAAGATACTGCAGATGCCCTGCATCGATTAGGTTTTAGTTGTCCATTGGTGGTGGTGGGGCGTGGTGTGGACCATAGTCGATTTTCTCCCTCACATTATCGAGCAGATCTGAGACAACAGTGGCAAGCAGATGAACATACCCGCGTGATGCTGTATGTCGGTCGGCTATCTCCTGAAAAAGAGGTAGATGTTTTAATTTCAGCCTATCGCTCGATGTTGGCTATGGATGCACGAACGAAATTGGTCATTGTGGGTGATGGCCCAGATCGTGCGCGATTAATGCAATTGGCAAAATCACTAGATGTTATTTTTATGGGAAGTTTAAGTGGTCAGGCTTTATCGGAAGCCTATGCTAGTGCGGATGTTTTTGTTTTCGCAAGTCAGGTTGAGACTTTTGGTAATGTGGTTTTGGAGGCGATGGCCAGCGGATTGCCTGTGATTGCATATAATGCTGCATGTGCCCAACTGCACGTGAGAAATCAGCAAACGGGATGGTTATGTCACTTATCTCGAACCGATGAATTTATTCGGCTTATGCAGCAATTGCCGCAACGCGCTAAATTAAAAACAATGGGCATCGAGGCGGCAAAAGACGCAGCTAAAATCGGATGGCAATATCCTGTACAACAATTTGAGCAAGCGCTATATCGCGTGGTGGATCAAGCCATGATGAGCCAATGGAGCTAGCGTTATTGGCTATATTGAAAAGTTCAACATCTTCAAAAATCAATATTCATCGAACTGTCATCAAAGCATCATTGCACTGTCAAAAAGAGAACCTAAGCTGAGTCAAACAAAGATCTAAACTTGTAAAAATAACAACACAAATCTAGCTCACCCCCAACACAGTCAGGCTTTGACTGTAGATAGGAGATTAGCGATGAATTTTAAAAATGCAAAAACAAGAATGCTGCATCTCGATTTAAAAGGCTGTATTTATCTCAATCATTTTTCACATCAACAAGTTGTCGCTGACATATTTAAAATGGTGAGTCGACTTGGTGATGGTGTGTTTTGGTATGTCATGTTGGTGACGGTTTGGATCGTGCAGGGCATCTCCTACAGTGTGCAAATCGTCTATGTATTACTGGGTGGTTTCGTCGGCACCTCGATCTATAAACTCCTCAAAAAGAAAACTGTGCGCCCAAGACCGTACCAAGTGCATCAAGTGATTCGCTTAGGTGAACGCCCTCTAGATCATTTTAGTTTTCCATCGGGGCATACTCTACATGCGGTCATGGCAACAACAGTGCTGGGCTATATTCAACCCATGTTGTTGGTCTTAATGTTGCCCTTTAGCTTATTGGTGGCATTATCCCGCATGATCTTAGGATTGCATTACCCGAGTGATGTTGCTGTCGGTGCTGCAATAGGCGCTGCAGTGGGTGCCGCAATTATTCTCTGTGCACCTCTTTTGGGTTTGGTTTTATAGTTTGATGTGGAGATCTTAATTGCAAAATCTGGTAATAAAAAAATTAAAAGGGTTTATCACGTCGAATTGCTGAAATTTGTTAAAGTAAGCCATCATTCTATAGACGATGTTAGGAAGACCCATGGGTTTACGCTGGACAGATACCATTGATATCGCAATTGAGCTGTATGAAGCTCACCCTGATGTTGATCCGCAATGGATTCGCTTTACTGACCTACATGCATGGGTATGTGCATTGCCAAATTTCACTGATGACCCTGAAAAGTCGACTGAAGGTCTGCTTGAGGGAATTCAGATGGCCTGGATTGATGAGGCAAGTTAATCCCTACATCGAAAAAAGCAATTTTTTTGTATAGCAAAAGCAGAAAATAGCGCATTATTCGGTATAATGCGGCAAATTTTTCACGTCAAATTGACTTAAGGAGCCTCTCATGGCTATTGAACGTACTTTATCTATCGTTAAACCAGACGCAGTTGCTAAAAACCACATCGGCGACATCTTTGCTCGTTTCGAAAAAGCTGGTCTTCAAATCGTTGCAACTAAAATGAAACACTTGACTCAAGCTGAAGCTGAAGGCTTCTACGCTGAGCACAAAGAACGTGGTTTCTTTGGTGACCTAGTTGCATTCATGACTTCTGGTCCAGTTGTAGTTTCAGTTCTTGAAGGCGAAAACGCAGTTCTTGCTCACCGTGAAATCCTTGGCGCAACTAACCCTAAAGAAGCTGCTCCTGGTACTATCCGTGCAGACTTTGCTGTAAGCATCGACGAAAACGCTGCTCACGGTTCTGACTCTGTAGCATCTGCTGATCGTGAAGTTAACTACTTCTTCGCTCAAACTGAGATCGCTCCACGTACTCGTTAATTCGAAGTATTCGAACCAGATAAGTGGTATACTGCTTGTCTGGTTTTTTTATTCTCTGAATAATTCTTCGCTCAAATACTGAGCATCTCCTTTGATCTTTAGACATGGTTTAGGTAATTACACATGAGTACTGAAGTAGTCGCTACATCAGCTGTTTCTGATGCACAGCAACAATCTCCATCCGCTCCGACGCAGAAAAATACTGTGGAGAAAGTGAATTTACTGGGCATGTCACGTCCGCAAATGGAAAAATTCTTCGAAGAAATGGGGGAGAAGAAATTCCGTGCTGGGCAGGTGATGAAATGGATTCATCAGTTCTTCGTGACTGATTTTGCTGAAATGACCAATATTTCTGGTAAATTGCGTGAAAAACTAGAAAAGATTTGTGAAATTAAAGCGCCTGAAGTGGTGCATAAAAATTATTCAAAAGACGGTACTCGTAAATGGGTGTTCCGTGTAGGTGATGGTGCAGGTTCATTGGTTGAAACCGTGCTCATTCCTGCAGAAGATAAAACCGGCGCACGTAAGACCTTGTGTATTTCGTCACAAGTGGGCTGTGCTCTGGACTGTTCATTCTGTTCAACTGGGAAACAAGGTTTTCAACGTGACTTGAGCCAAGCTGAAATTATTGGACAGCTTTGGATGGCGAACTTCTCTTATATGGAAGATGTGCCAGTTGCGGATCGTGAACGTTCAGTGACCAACGTGGTGATGATGGGCATGGGTGAGCCGTTGTTGAACTATGATGCTGTATTGAATTCAATGCGTATCATGTTGGATGACTTTGCGTATGGCATGTCGAAGCGTCGTGTGACTTTATCAACATCAGGTGTGGTGCCTAAAATTGACCAATTGGCACAAGACATTGATGTGGCCTTGGCAATTTCACTCCATGCGCCAAATGATGAACTACGTAACGAACTTGTTCCGATCAATAAAAAGTATCCGTTGGAACAGTTGATAGCAGCTTGTCAGCGTTATATCGCCAAAGATGGCAATGAAAGTTCACGTAAACATGTGACCATCGAATACGTGATGTTAGATGGTGTAAATGACCATCCTGAACATGCACAGCAAATGTTAAAGCTGTTGAAAAACTTACCAAGCAAAATTAATTTAATTCCGTTTAACCCGTTCCCGCATGCGCCATACGGTCGTTCAAGCCGTAACCGTATTATTTCTTTCCAAAAAACTTTGTCTGATGCCGGTTTTGTGTGTACGATTCGTCAGACACGTGGTGATGATATCGACGCTGCGTGTGGACAACTCGTGGGGCAAGTTGCTGACCGTACTCGTCGTGCGGAGCAATGGAAAAAGAAAGTTGCGCAGCAAAATGAGATACTGCGCTCACAAGGATAATAAAGAGGCAGCCAATTGAAAAAGTTAACGTATAAGTTCACTTTCGTTTCAGCTTTATGTGCATCGGTTTTGGCATTAACAGCATGTCAAACGCCTGAGATTGGGAAAAAAGACCCAGAGAAAGCCGTAAAAATCAGAACGCAATTGGCTGTTGAACACCTGAAAGCAGGGGATTTGGACTCTGCTAAACGCGCATTAGATCAGGCTTTAGAAGTGGATTCTCGCGATTCCCAAGCCAATATGATGATGGGTGTCTTACTACAACGAGAAGGCAGCCCAGCCAACTTAGAAAAAGCAGATAGTTATTTTAAGCGTGCAATTTCAGCAGACTCAAAAAATTCTCAAGCGCGTAACAACTACGGTACGTATTTATACCAAGTTGAGCGCTATAATGATGCGATTGAACAGTTCAGCATCGCAGGTTCAACTTTAGGTTATGATCAACGTTTCAAAGCATTGGAAAATTTAGGTCGAATTTACCTGAAAGTGGGTGATGTGGCGAATGCTGAAAAATCATTCAAACAAGCTTTGCAGGCTAATCGTGATTCCTATGTTTCAATGTTAGAGTTGTCTGAAATCTTTTATTTGAATCAGCAGTTCCCTGCTGCCACACAAATGTATGAACAATTTGTACGTGCAGTAGGACAAAAAAATCAGGGTGCGCGCGCACTCTGGATTGGCATTCGAACAGCGCGTGCCAATGGCGACAATTTGGGTATGCAAGTACTGGTTAACCAGTTACGTGCTTTGTTCCCAGAAAGTCCTGAATACCAACGCTATTTGCAATTACAGTACAGTACTGAGGCCGTATGGAAGTAAATCCTAATTCACCGCAATCGAATGGTTCGAGCGTAGCTCCAAATGCATTAGGAAATGTACAACGCCCAGGTGAGTATTTACGTCAAGTACGTATTACGCAAAAACTGGAACTTGAAGCTGTCGCATCAGAACTCAATATTCCATTAAAAACACTGACTGCACTTGAGCAAGATGATTATAAGTCATTGCCTGAAGCGACCTTTATTAAAGGTTACTACCGCACTTATGCCAAATATTTAAAAGTTGATGCAACCAATATCATTCAACGTTTTGATGATATTTATGCCAACGATACGGGATTGTTGCCAAATCACGCGTTAAATAATTCACCGATTAAAATTATGGGTAAATTACCCGGTTCTAACCGTGACCGTAATCGTAAATGGATCAAACGTGGTTTGATTGCATTGGCGGTGTTGGTGGTCATTGGTGCGATCGTGGCAGCGATTCAAGGCATGACCTCGGGCAGCGATAATGAAGACGCTGTGACCAGTGATGTCGCTTCAGAAGTTCAAGTCCTCGACATGAATGGCGGAAATGCAGCGGTCAGTGGCGATCAATTGACATTGACCTTCAGTAGCCCGACTTCAGTACATATTGTTGATTCGACGGGTAAGGTGTTGGCGACAGGTCGTCAAGCATCGACGCTCAACTTAAACGGTGAAACACCATTCCAAATTCGTTTGGATGATGCAACAGCAGTGTCATTAAGCTTAAATAATGAAAATATTTCATTGTCACCATATACCGTAAACGGCAAAGCAGATTTCCGTTTATCACGTTAAGGGACAACAGAGCAGACTGAACAATGATTGAAAATCCAATTAAGCGCCGTCCAACGCGTAAAATTAAAGTAGGTTCGGTGTATGTCGGTGGTGATGCGCCGATCAGCATCCAAAGTATGACCAATACTGAAACCTGTGATGTCGAAGCGACCGTGGCACAGATTCAGCGCTGTGTAGACGTCGGTGCGGACATCATGCGTGTTTCTGTACCGAGTATGGAAGCTGCTGAAGCTTTTGGTGAAATTCGTAAACGTGTGCAAGTGCCACTGGTTGCCGATATTCACTTTGATTATAAAATTGCTTTACGTGTTGCAGACCTTGGTGCAGATTGTTTGCGTATTAACCCGGGTAATATTGGTTCTGAAGCCAAAATTCGTGAAGTGGTTGCGGCAGCGAAGCACAATGACATTTCAATGCGTATTGGTGTCAATGCAGGCTCACTGGAAAAAGATATTCAAAAGAAATATGGTGAGCCTACAGGTCAGGCCTTGCTTGAATCTGCAATGCGCCATATTGATATTTTAGACCGTTTAAATTTCCATGAATTTAAAGTGTCAGTCAAAGCATCGAATGTATTCCTGACTATGGATGCTTACCGATTACTTTCTGCACAAATTGATAACCCATTACACTTAGGTGTGACTGAAGCAGGTGTCTACCGCACGGGTTCAGTCAAATCTGCTATCGCTTTAGGCGGTTTGTTGATGGAAGGCATTGGTGACACCATGCGTATTTCATTGGCCGCAGAGCCTGAAGAAGAAATCAAAATTGGCTTTGATATTTTAAAATCATTGGGCTTACGTTCAAACGGCATTAACTTTATTGCATGCCCAAGTTGTTCGCGCCAAGAATTTAATGTCATCAAAGTCATGCAAACATTGGAAGAGCGTTTAGAAGATATTCGTACCCCAATGGATGTATCGGTGATTGGTTGTAAAGTAAATGGTCCGGGTGAAGCCAAAGAAGCCGATATTGGTGTAGTAGGTGCAAGTCCGCGTTCACTGGTGTATCGTAATGGCGAAAAGAGCCATTTAATTGACACAAATCAGTTGGTTGACGAAATCGAAGCGATGGTTCGTCAACGTGTTAGCGATCTTGAAGACGCTAAAGCTAAAGAGATTATTCGCACAAGTTTTTCTGAGTAGATCATGAGTTCAATCGTCGCAATCAAAGGTTTTAATGACATTCTCCCTACGCAAAGTCCTGCATGGAGACGTCTAGAACAGCATCTATCTAGCCTGATGGATGCTTATGGTTATCAGCAAATTCGCTTGCCGATTGTGGAGCAGACTCATCTGTTCAAACGTTCTATTGGTGATGCAACGGATATCGTTGAAAAAGAAATGTACACATTCTTAGACAAAGGTAATCCGCCTGAGTCTTTGACTTTGCGTCCAGAAGGAACAGCAGGGTGTGTGCGTGCAATGCTTGAACATAACTTACTTCGTGGTGCTACACCGCGTGTATGGTATGTCGGCCCAATGTTCCGCTATGAAAAACCACAAAAAGGTCGCTACCGTCAGTTCCATCAATTTGGCGTAGAAACCTTTGGTGTTGCAACACCAGATCAAGATGCAGAATTGATTTTAATGACTGCGCGTTTGTGGAAACGCATGGGCGTTGCAGATAAAGTTCAATTAGAACTCAATACATTAGGTGAGTCTGATGAACGTGCAGCTTATCGTGCGGCATTGGTTGAATTTTTAGAGTCACATAAAAATGACTTAGATGAAGATTCACAGCGTCGTCTAACTACGAATCCACTGCGTATTTTGGATTCTAAAGATGCAAAAACACAAAGCATTTTGGAAAATGCGCCAAAACTTCACGACTTTATGGGTGAAGAAACGTTGGCTCACTTTGCTCAATTGCAGCAGTATTTGACTGACGCAGGTATTGGCTTTGTGATCAATCAAAAATTGGTTCGTGGTCTCGACTATTACAACAAAACGGTCTTTGAATGGACAACCACACACTTAGGTTCTCAAGGAACGGTATGTGCTGGTGGTCGTTATGACGGTTTAGTGGGGCAGCTTAAAGGTAAAGCAGACCAGTCGGTGCCCGCTGTTGGTTTTGCAATGGGTATGGAGCGTTTGCTTCTTCTACTTGAACAAGTGGAAGACAATACTCCTGTGCGTGACTGTGAGCTATTCTTGGTTTCAGATCCTGCAACTCAAGGTAAAGCGTTGGTACTTGCTGAACAAATTCGTGATCAACTTGAAGCGGCGGGTAGCAACATTCGCTTAAAAGTTGGTTCACAAGGTTCAATGAAATCGCAAATGAAAAAAGCCGACCAATCGGGTGCTTTATTTGCTGTGATTTACGGTGAACGTGAGCAAGCAGCAGGGCAAGTGCTGGTGAAAGAGCTAGCGATTGCAGAACAACACGAAGTGAATGTGGCAGACTTTGTTGCCTTCATTATCGAAAAAATTTCTTCAAAATAATCCCTATAACATAAGGAAAAGGTAATTTCATGAGCGCATTGAGTGAAGAAGAACAACTTGATAATTTAAAATCGTTTGCTAAAAAATATGGCTCTGCCATTGTTAGCGGCATTTTAATTGCGTTGATTGCCTTTTTCGGATGGGAATACTGGCAGAAGAAAACTTTGGCTGAATCGCAAATGCAAACAGCCAAAGTACAGCAGTTAATGGATGATGCTCAGTCGGCGACTGGCGATGCGTTTACACAACTTTCTGCGACTGCAGATAAAATTGTAAAAGAAGCGCCAGATTCGCCACAAGCCATCCAAACTCAGTTGCTTATGGCAAAATTGGCGTATGATAAAGCGGATTATGCCAATGCTGAAAAAGCTTTGAAAAAAGTTGAAAATTCAAAAGTTGATGATGCAGGCTTAGTTCAATTGGTGAAATTACGTTTGGCGTATGCACAATTGGCACAAAAGAAATTTGATGAAGCATTAAAAACTTTAGAAGCGGTTAAAGAACCTGCTTTTCAAGCAACTGCAGATGAAGCCCGTGGCGATGTCTATGTTGCAAAAAATGATATCGAAAATGCAAAGAAAGTTTATCAAAGTGCATGGGATGCTTTGGTTGAGCGACAAGAAGAACGTCAAATTTTACAAATTAAACTCGAAAGTGTAGGCGTTTTAGTTGATGATCCTGAAATTGAACGTCCGATTATAGATACACAAGTGGAAGCAACTGAATGAATAGAAAATACAAAATTACCTGTGCGCTGACAGTTTTAACACTTGCTTTGGCTGGTTGTGCAAATAAAGGAAAAGTAGAAAAAGTAAAACCAAATCCTTTACCAAAATTGGAACAGGCAAAAACTTTAGCACCTGTATTTTCAAACAGTGTGGCTTCAACTGAAGAAGCAGATCCACTGCGTTTACGTATGGATGCAGATAACGGCGTTGTTTTTAGCGTAAATCCTAACGGTGAAGTTCAAGCCTACAAAGGCAAAGAGCGTTTATGGCAGAAGAAAATCTCTAAGCAAGGTTTGACTGCAGGTGTAGAAGCTGCTGACGGTATCGTGGTTGTCGGTAATGCAAAAGGTCAATTATTTGCATTAGATCAGGCAACAGGTGAACAAAAGTGGACGGCGCAATTAACCGGTGCATTACTTTCACCGTCGTTGATTCAAGCAGGTCGCGTTATTTCAGTCACCAATGATGGTACGGTATACGCTAACGATGTGGCAACGGGTCAACAAACTTGGACCTATAACTTGCCAAATGTGCAGTTTAGTTTACGTGGTATGGCAGCACCGGTATCACTCGATGCACGTCATGTTCTCATCGCTTCTTCAAATGCCTATATCTATGTGATTGATGCATTGAGCGGTATTCCGAAAATGCAGCGTCGTGTTGCAGTGTCAGATGGTCGTTCAGATGTACAACGTCTCATTGATATTGACGGTGAACCGACTGTAGCAGGTCAATTTTTAATTACCACCAGTTACCAAGGCCAAGTGACAGCTCTTGATCTTGCATCACAACAAGTGATCTGGAATAATGATGCGAGCAGCATTCAGCGCCCTGAAGTTGCAGGCAATGGTGTCTTTGTGACACAAACTGATGGTAAAATTGTGGCTTACGAAATTACCACTGGTCAAACATTGTGGGAAAATGACCAATTGCTTAATCGTAATTTGAGTAACCCAGTGATGTTAGGTCAAGACCTTGTGGTTGGTGATCTGGATGGTGTACTTCACTTAATCAACCCAGCGACAGGTGAGTTGGTTGGTCGTTCTAAAACCAGTGGTGAAGTACGTTCACTACGTGTAATTGACAATCAATTATATGTGTCGACACGTAAGGGTGCATTAAGCATTTGGCAGAACCGTTAATTTTTCTGCGGCTTATGTTAAAATAAGCCAAACCGTATTTTTAACGCGGGGGATTGAATCATCAATGCCCCGTGTTTTTATTTATTTTAGGCATTTATCCTATTTCCATTCTTCCTAAGCTTTCTGATGTTCAGACCAGACCAAACTGGCTGATCTGGAATAAAGGTTAATCTATGAAACCCGTAATTGCGCTCATTGGTCGTCCGAACGTCGGAAAATCAACGTTGTTTAACCAGATAACCAAGAGCCGTGATGCTCTCGTTGCTGACTTTGCAGGTCTGACTCGTGACCGTAAGTATGGTGACGCGACTTATCAAAATAAATCTTTCATTGTCGTTGATACTGGGGGTATTGGCGAAACTGAGGGCGGTATCGACTCGTACATGGCAGAACAGTCAAAAACTGCCATTAATGAAGCAGATATTATTGTCTTCGTGGTCGATGCGCGCGCAGGCTTATTGGCATCTGATGAGCAAATTGCACGTGACTTACGTACGCTAGGTAAAAAAGTTTATCTTGTTGCCAACAAAGTTGATGGTGTACATGCCGAAGCAGCTTTAGTTGAATTCTTCAAATTGGGTATGGGTGAACCACTTCAAGTGGCTGCCAGCCATGGTCGTGGTGTTCAGCAAATGCTTGAAGAAGTGTTGGCTGATGTACCTGAAGATGAAAGTGAAGAACAACACGATAAAGACACAGGCTTACGTTTAGCGATTATTGGTCGTCCAAACGTAGGTAAATCGACTCTAGTGAACCGTTTGTTGGGTGAAGACCGTGTGGTTGCATTTGACCAACCAGGTACTACACGTGACTCGATTTATATCCCATTTGAACGTGATGGCCGTAAATACACATTAATCGATACTGCGGGTGTACGTCGTAAAGGTAAAGTGGACGAAATGATCGAGAAATTCTCGATTGTGAAAACTTTACAAGCGATGAAAGATGCGCATGTTGTGGTTATTGTTGTCGATGCACGTGAAGGGATCGTTGAGCAAGACTTGCATTTGATCGGTTATGCGCTTGAAGCAGGCCGTGCGATGGTGATTGCCATCAACAAATGGGACAACATGTCTGACTACGACCGTAAACAATGTAAATTAGATGTTGAACGTCGTTTTGACTTTATTCCATGGGCAAAAATTCACTTAATTTCTGCACTTCACGGTACAGGTGTTGGTGATCTTTATCCATCGATCCACCGTGCTTATGATTCTTCTCATTTGAAAGTATCACCTGCGAAAATCACTCAGATCTTGAATGATGCAACTGATGCGCACCAACCACCAATGGTTCAAGGTCGTCGTATCAAAATGCGTTATGCGCATATTGGTGGACAAAATCCACCGACTATTGTGATTCATGGTAACAAGGTCGATAAAACGCCAAATGACTATCGTCGTTACCTAGAAAACGTGTTCCGTAAAGTTTATAAACTTGAAGGTACGCCAGTCAAAATTGAATTTAAAACCTCTGATAACCCATTTGAAGGTCGTAAGTCGCAAATCGATGAGCGTACGGCGGCACGTAAACGTCGTTATGTTCAGAAGTTCAAAAAGGCGGAAAAGAAATTCAAACGCTAAGTTTAGATGAACAAAAAAAGCCTGCAGATATGCAGGCTTTTTTATTTCACTTTATTTATCTAAAAAAGATGTAGAAATTAGTTTTTACACTTTTTAGCTTGGCGGTAAATATCAATATTATCCAGATTAGCTTGAGCAATTTCCATGGCTTGCTGTGCGCTGCTGCTATCCTGTTGTGTATTTTTATTGCTAGAAAAAGCTGTCGCAAATTGTCCCATACGGGCCGCTGTTTCAGATTGACCTGAAAATGCGGATAGCGCGTTGCCAGCAAGACCAGCCCATTTTGAAACTTGATTATTTTGCTGTGCAGGCGCTTGGCTTAATGCCTGTTGCGATGCTTCCAATGTACGTTCAAAGGTCTTACGCTCAACGCTTAGGTCAGTGCAATCTAAGGTTTTTAAATAACTGGTGCTATAAACACTATTGTTGGTTTGATTAGCTTGATTGAAATTTGAGGCATAGCCACGGTCTGCTTGAGCCACGGCGTTAGCAGCTTCTTGACGGCTTTGATTCATACGAGCTTCAGCTTGGTCCATAATCGCGCCATTTTTGGCACCCATTACTGCAACAGCTGCATCCAATAAGCCTGCTTGAGCGAAACATGGTAGGACACAAAGTGAACTGATTAACGTGATTTTTCTTAGCATCTGGTTTACCCCGAGTTTTAAATTAAAGTTATAAGAATCTAGAGTATTTTATCTAATTGAAGATGTATTTAAAATATTTATTATACTTAAGTATTTGAATATATTTATAATATTAAGTATTTCTTAAGTGGTTAGAAATATTTTTAAACTGAGTTTTAAAATCTCGATAAGTCAAAGGACCGATGCGCTCATCTGTATTGTGGTGTATTTTGTGTCGGAGAGTCGCATAAAATATAGCGTCATGGACGTAGTGTAAAAGATATTGGATCAACAACTTATGGCGAAAATTCAGCTTGAATATAGTGCAATTACTGACTTCTTTGTGGAGCCGCATGGCTTGAGTCGTCAAGAGGTAATTGCCGTGCGTAAACAAGCCATTTATCAATATCGCAATCAATTACTCGGGCAGCGGATTAATAGATCAGTTGAAAATTCAGATTTTTCAAAGTCTGCGTTTGGTAAGCCTTTTCTTCCTGATTTTCCACACTTTCATTTTAATCATAGTCATAGCCAGCAGCATTATGTTTTGGCCAGCAGTGAAAAAATCGCCAATATTGGTGTGGATATTGAGGATTTAGATCGAAAAGTTCGTTTTGATGCGATGGCTCAACACAGCTTTCATCCCGAAGAATTGCTCAATTGGGACAGTTGTGAGCATGATCCTGATTTTTGGTTTAAAGTTTGGACCACCAAAGAGGCGGTACTTAAAGCGTCAGGTTTAGGGATTCGAGTGAACCTGAATGAACTGAATACCCAGTGTCATCCTGAGCAGAATGGTGGGATGTGTAGTCACCCCGCTATTGGCACTTTTGCTTATCAGAATATTCAACTACCGCATGTTATGCTGACGGTGGCATGGCAAAGTGAACAATCTTGCCGAGGCTTTCATTTGCCGAAAATTGAGTTGAATGTCTTATAAATCGGTATGAAATAGAAATCACCATGAAAAAAGCCCTGTTCTGGCTGAACAGGGCTTTTTTTGAAAATCAATCTAAACTGGCATTAGATTAGATTTTGCATTTTTTAGAACCTTGGTAAATACCAATGTTGTCGATGTTTGCTTGAGCAGCAGATTTGTTCGCTTGTTGAAGTTCAAGGTTGCTTGCATCAGAAGTATCTTGCTCACCAGCCAAGCTGTTTGCAATGTTGCCTGCACGAGCAGCTTTTTCAGAGTTACCACCGAAAGCAGCAAGAGCGCCACCCGCTAAACCAGCAAATTTGCTCAATGATTTGCCTGGCGCTTGAGCAGATGCTTGGATGTTTGCAATGTTTTTGTCAGCAGCTTCTAAAGAGCGCTTAGCATTCGCTTTTTCAACAGCAAGAGTTGCACAATCCATCGCTTTTAATTCTGAAGATGCGAATTGAGTTGTAGCAAAAGCAGAAATTGAAATAGAAGTAACAGTTGCAAGAACAAGTAATTTTTTCATGAAATAATTCACTTTTATTGTTAGAAAATAAACGCCCGAAAGTAATGGGCGGGTGAATATTATTCAAAAAAAGGAATTTTGTCCTGTTAAAATGTGACAATTGTGTAACTTTGTGTAATTTGCGTACAAATATGATTGCAAAATTAAATGATTAGTAACACGTTGCTATTTGGGTTTGTGTGCAATCCAAATATTACTTAAGCGGTTGACAAATTGCGGGCTAAACTTCGATAAATTAAATAAAAATTTAGCTTTCATCCCCACAGGTGTATGTGTGGCCATTAAGACCGAATCCCGTTTTTGTACCAAGGTATAAATTTGCTGAGCGACATCGCTCGGTTGAAGATTGACGCCCATTTTCTTAATACTTTGTGCATCCATGTCTTGCACCATCGCGGTTTGAACAAATAAAGGCATCACATCTAAAACGCGAATATTGTATTTTTGCCATTCAATATCCAAACTTTCAGTGAACCCGCGGACAGCAAATTTAGATGTGGCATAACTGGCTAAATCCGCTTGTCCATAAATTGCTGAAGCCGAAGAGAGGTTAATCACACGAGCAAAATTGCTTTGCTGTAAATAGGGGAATGCCGCATAGCAACCGTTTATCACCCCTTTGACATTGATATCAATCGTACGGTGGTGTGCAGACAATTTCGTATGTTCAAAGCTGCCTGAATACAGAATTCCGGCATTATTGACTAAGATATTCAGCTGACCTGCCCAAGCAACAAATTCAGCTAAAGCGCTTTGCCATTGCTCTGGTTGTGTCACATCTAAAAGCCCAGCTTTGGCATGGCTACCGAGTTCAGCAGCTAAGGAGGTGACTTGAGATTGGTTAATGTCGTAAAGCCCAACTTTATAGCCTTGTTGTATGAATAGTCGTGCAATTGCTGCGCCAATCCCTTGTCCTGCACCACTAATAAAAATACTTTGCATGTTATGCTTCCTTAAATTGAGTTGCTCATTCCCTGAGTGAATTTTGAGCATATCAAATTCTGTAATCGAAACAATGTACTGATGAGTAAATAGCTGGAGTTCACATGGAACAATTATTAGCAGTGATGAAAGAATTACGTGAAAAATGTCCATGGGATCAAAAGCAAACCCCTGAAAGTCTGACTCGTTATGCTATCGAAGAGGCCTATGAAGTTGAAGCGGCGGTTCGTTCAGGTCAGATTGACGAAGTACGAGATGAACTGGGGGATTTGTTGCTGCAAGTGGTATTTCAGTCGCAGATGTATAGCGAACAAGGCGCATTTGATTTTCAAGATGTGGTGCAAGCGATTACAGATAAATTAATTCGCCGTCATCCCCATGTGTTTCAGGCAGAGCAATTCTCAGCACTCAATGCGGATGATGTGGCAACACTATGGAAACAGATTAAACAACAAGAAAAAGCAGGGAAATCAGCATCAAGATTAGATGAAGTTAAACATGCACCTGCATTAAGCCAAGCAGATGAAATTCAAAAAAATGTGGCGAAAATTGGCTTTGATTTTCCAGATATGGAAGGGGCTTATGGCAAGCTTGAGGAAGAGCTAGGGGAGTTAAAAGAGGCCTTAGCAGGCAAAAAATCCGACGAAATATTTGATGAATTTGGTGATTGCTTATTTTCTCTAGTGAATGTTGGACGTAAGATTGGCATCTCAAGTGAGATGGCACTGTTAAGTACCATTCATAAATTTAGAAGCCGTTTTGCTTATATTGAAGCACAGGCCACATTACAACAAAAACATGTAGAAGACTTGTCCCTGACTGAAATGGATCAGTTATGGGAACAGGCAAAACAACAATTAAAACAACAGGCTGAATATGTACCACATCCTAAAGAATAAATACTCTACACAATTACTTGTCTTGGTTTTGGGTTTAATGGCAGATTTAACTTTTGCTCAAAGCCCTTCGGGCTACGCGGAATGGAAAGCCATGCAGCAAGCTCAAGATCAGCAATTAAAAAAGCAATCTGAGGCCTCGAAGTCCAAAGTGGCAACTGCACCGAGCAATGCCAACTATTATTTGTCACGACCCAGCACCCAACAAAATAGTCGAACAGATCAGGTACGTTTAAATACAGCCTCAGTCGATGAACTGCAGACATTGCATGGAATTGGTCAGAAAAAAGCAGAAGCCATTGTGCAATATCGCAAAAGTAATGGCTTATTTAAAAGCATTGATGATATTCAACAGGTTAAGGGAATCGGTCCTGCGCTGTTTACTAAAAATAAAGCAAAATTGGCACTTTAAGTGAAGTGTAAAAAAAAGAATTAGGTTAAGCTCAGCTTGAGCATCGAGATAATCAAATTGCCCTTTGATTGTGTTAGAGATATCATTAGCGACATCTTAAGAATTTTACGTTCAGACGTAGGAGACAGCGTCTTTTGCAAACTTTGCGCGCGTCCAAATGTGGTTTATCAACCGCACAATTACCTTCTTCCATTTTAGATGTGATTGATGCCTTAACTAAGGCAGGCTATGAAGCTTATATCGTGGGTGGCGGTGTCCGTGACCTAATGTTGGGTCATGCACCTAAAGATTTTGATGCCGTAACTAATGCGACACCAGCTCAGGTGAAAGAAGTCTTCGGGCGACGTTGCCGAATTATTGGTCGTCGTTTTGAGCTGGCGCATGTCTACTCAGGACGTGAACTGATCGAAGTTGCGACCTTCCGTGCGCCACCTAAAAAAGCCGTGACTTCTGCTGCGGGCATGATTTTACGTGATAATAATTGGGGTACGATTGAGCAAGACTTTGCACGTCGTGACTTCTCGATCAATGCAATGTATTACCAACCACGCAAAGGTGAAGTGCTAGATTTTTGTCATGCAGTAGATGACATTAAGCATAAAACGTTGCGTTTATTGGGTGATCCACAATTACGTTTTGAAGAAGATCCTGTGCGGATGCTTCGGACTTTACGTTTTGCAGCCAAATTAAACTTTAATATTGATGAAAAAATTCTGGATGTCTTTACTCCAGAACTTACTCAATTGCTGCGTGATGTGTCTCCACATCGTTTATACGATGAGTCACAAAAACTCTTTACCATGGGGCATCTCAATCGCGTCTTACCGATGCTGATCGATTTTGGTATCTGGTATCAATTATTTGCAGATATCAAACCGGTCGTAACGCCATTTATTGAGTTGGCAGCAAAAAATACCGATCAACGTATTTCGATTGGGAAAACCATTAACCCTGCATTTTTCTATGCCGTATTATTGTGGATTCCGTTCCAAGAACGTTGTACGTTCTATCTGAATAAAGGTGTGGTTCCTGCTGAAGCACGTGCTCAAGCGGGCTTAGATGTATTGAAACGTCAAGCTACACGAACCATTATTCCACGCTTTGCCGAAACATTTATTCGTGAAGTTTGGGAAATGCAAACCCGTTTACTAAGTCCAAAGCCACAGCAAATTGAAGCACTTTCAGGTCATGCACGTTTCCGTGCAGGCTTTGACTTTCTGCTGCTGCGTGAAAAATCGGGCGATATAAGCACGCAAGGCATGGGGCAGTGGTGGGATGCTTATCAGCAGATGAGCACTGACGAAAAAGAACGAGCAATTAGCCAATACAATCGTCAACGTGCCAAGAGTCGTCGTAAAGCGGCGCATGAAGATGTGGAAGCCAAAACTTCTACTCATCAGCAAGTTGAAATTGAACCGCTGGTGAATGAACCAGAAAGCAGAAGTCGCCGTCAACGTAAGCCTAAATCACATGCCAATAGTCTAGAGACAGTGTCAATCGTTGCAGCGTCAGCCAGTGGTGAAATTGGTGCAGATCATCCGATTTTAAAACGTAAACGTGTGAAACGAGATTTGACTCAGGTTATTTTTGGGCCAACACAATGACGCTGACATATATTGGTTTAGGCAGTAATTTAGGTGATTCTCTACAGATCCTCAGTGAAGCGGTGCATAAACTTGCAACACTCGGAACAGTGAAAGTCTCAAAACTGTATCAAAGCCCGCCAATGGGGCCACAAGATCAGCCGAATTATTTAAATGCAGCGGTTGCATTAGAAACTCATCTAGCGCCTTTGGCCTTGTTGGATGAATTGCAACGCTTTGAACAAGAGTCGGGGCGTGTACGCCTACGTCATTGGGGGGAGCGTACACTGGATTTAGATTTACTGATTTATGGTGAACAGCACATTCAAAATGAACGTTTGACGGTGCCTCATGTTGGTGTTTTAGAACGTGATTTTGTGTTGAAGCCTTTGTTGGATTTAGATGAGAATCTACATATTAAAGGACAACCATTAAAAGATTTACCTATTTTGAATAATCCAAATTTAACTGTATTGGATGCAGGAAACTGGGCCCATCTTTAATTTTTGTATGACCACTTGAGAAAGCCGTCATCTGAGGAATATTGAAATGATTAGTCTAAGTGACTTGAAAAAATTTAAAGCGGAAGGCCGCAAATTCTCCTGCCTGACTTGCTATGATGCGAGCATGGCAAAAGCAATGGAAGTTGCTGAAGTCGATAGTATTCTGATTGGTGATTCATTGGGGATGACCATTCAAGGGAATGACTCAACTTTGCCTGTCACTGTTGAAGATATGGTATATCACACTGCTGCAGTGCGTCGTGGCAATAAACATGCGTTTATTTTGACTGATTTGCCATTTATGACCTATGCCACTTTGAATGACGCTTTGGTGAATTCAAAGACCGTGATGCAAGCAGGCGCACAGATGGTCAAATTGGAAGGTGGTGCATGGTTGTCAGAAACAGTTGAAGTATTGACCCGTAATGGTATTCCAGTGTGTGTGCATTTAGGGTTAACTCCGCAATCGGTTCATGTGTTTGGCGGTTATAAAGTGCAAGCACGTACACGCGAAACCGCGGATCAACTCATTGCAGATTGTAAAGCTGTGGTTGATGCAGGTGCAGCAATTTTACTTTTGGAATGTGTTCCTGCCCAAGTGGGTAAAGAAATTAGTGAATTATTCCCAAATACACCTGTGATTGGGATCGGTGCCGGTGCAGAAACGGATGCTCAAGTCTTGGTTCAACAAGATATGTTGGGACTGACGTTTAGTCACGTGGCGAAATTTGTTCGCAACTTTATGAAAGAGCAAGCAGGGGAAACAGCAATTGTGGATGCGTTTAAGGCGTATCATACTGCCGTACTAGATGGTAGCTTCCCTGCCAAAGAACATACATTCCAAATTGAGCTGTAAGACATGAAAACTGAAACAACGATTCAAGGTTTAAGTGCATCGCTAAATCCAGCACGTGCTGCGCGCAAAATCATTGGTTTTGTACCAACGATGGGGAACTTGCATGAAGGTCACCTTAATTTAGTTCGTGAAGCACGTAAACTGTGTGATGTCGTGGTGGTGAGTATTTTCGTTAACCCAATTCAGTTTGGTCCAAATGAAGACTTTGACAACTATCCACGTACTTTGGAACAAGATCAGCACTTATTGGCTGAAGTGGGTTGTGACATCGTGTTTGCACCGACTGTTGAACAAATGTATGGCAACAAACCGCGCTTAACCAATATTAGCGTGGGCGGCATTACCAATGATTTGTGTGGCGAACAGCGTCCGGGTCATTTTGACGGTGTTGCTGTTGTTGTGACAAAACTCTTTAATATTGTTCAACCGAATTTTGCATTCTTTGGGCAAAAAGATTACCAGCAACTTGCAGTGATTCGTCAGTTTGTACGTGACTTAAATATTCCACTAGAAGTGATTGGTGTGCCGATTACGCGTGCTGAAGATGGTTTGGCATTGAGCTCACGCAATGGTTATTTAAGTGCGGAAAATCGTGCGATTGCACCAACGATTTACCAAAGCTTGAAAACGGCTGAGGCAGAATTACATGCTGGAACTCAACTTGCAGATGTGTTAGCGAATATTAAAGCAACATTGACAGCAGCGGGTTTTGTTGTGGACTATGTTGAAGCACGTACACCTGAATTACAGAAAATTGAAGAATTTGATCAAGACGTGGTGTTGTTTATTGCGGCTAAATTAGGCGCAACACGTCTTATTGATAATATGCAGGTTAAATATACTGCAGTTTAAAACGGCTATGGGGTAGCAAGCGATGAAGCGCATTTTAATTGTTACAGGACAATCTGGATCTGGAAAGTCATCTGCATTACAGATACTTGAGGATTTGGGCTATTACTGTATCGATAATTTGCCATTGGCCTTACTCCCCGAAATTGTTGAAAAACTCGATTCAGAAAATAATCTTGAACAATTGGCACTGGGTGTGGATGTCCGCAGTACACGTGCAGATTTACAAGAGTTCGATTTGGTTTTTCAACAGCTACAACGCCATGGCTCAGTCGATATTATTTATTTGACCACGCGTGATCAGGAATTGATTGCGCGATTCAGTTCATCTCGACGTCCCCATCCGTTGGCAAGTCGTTTCAAAAGTTTAAATGAGTGCATACAGGAAGAAAAATCTTTACTGTTGCCGATTCAATTACGCTCGACAGTACATATTGATACTACTGATAAGAGCGTACATGATTTAAAACATACCTTGCTGTCTAAACTCGGACAGGCAGATAATTTAATTTTGATCTTACAGTCTTTTGGCTATAAGCATGGTATTCCACTCGATGCAGATTATGTTTTTGACGTCCGTCATTTGCCCAATCCGCACTGGGATATGGAATTACGCAAGTATTCAGGATTGGATGAGCCAGTTCGTCAGTTTTTACAACAAAGTGAACAAACTAATGAAATGTTCCAAGATATTTATAATTTCTTGGATAAATGGCTGCCGGCATTTGCCGAAGGGCATCGTCATTACATGACGGTGTCGATCGGTTGTACAGGTGGGCAACACCGTTCGGTATATATCGTAGATAGACTAAAAAAAGCACTTGAGGCAAAATGGTCTATTCAGGTTCTACATAGAGAAATGAAGCACTGGTCATGATCGACACAACTGTTGACGTAATTAATAAACTGGGTTTACATGCGCGTGCATCTGGCAAGCTAATCGAAGTCACGACCAAATTTCGCTCGTCGATTCAAATTGGTAAGGGTGGAAAATTAGTAGATGCCAAAAATATTATGTCTTTGCTGATGCTTGGCGCAGGCAAGGGCACAACTTTACGCTTAGTGATTGAAGGTGCAGATGAAGAAAAAGCTTTATCTGAAATTCAAGCACTGTTTGCGGCAAAATTTTACGAGGCAGATTAAACGTGGCACGTCGACCGAACCGCTATACCGAAGAAGACTTTGAATCCTTAGAAGGACGTGCAAGTAAAACTGAGCAAAAGAAAGCTGTACAACGTATGGCTGCTTTGGGCGAGGAACTTGCAAAACTGAATCCTAAACAGATTAAAAATCTTCCTGTTGAAGAGCGTCTGATCGAAGCACTACTAGATGCACAAACAATTACTTCACATGAAGCACGACGCCGTCAGTTTCAACGTGTAGGTAAATTACTGCGTAATGAAGATGAAACCATGATTTTATCTTACTTAACCCCGCAGCAAGGTGCGAAAAAAACAGCGCAGCTTCAACGCTGGACTGAACGTATGATTGCCCAAGGTGATCCCGTCATTAAAGAGTTCATGAAAGCACATAATGCTGCTGAACATCATCCTATTCGTCAGCATATTTTGCGTATTCAACGTGATATAGCAAAAAATGTAAGCGAAGAAGAACTGACTGCGTCAAAGTTGAAATTGTTTAACTACATTCAACAAGTGGCTTTATTATCTGATAACTAATGAATTATTAGATAGCCAAGTGCTTAGATAGCTCAATGATCAGATAATTCAACATGATCTGATCATTGAAGCAAAACGTGATGTCTATAATTTCACATCAAAAAAGCGACCTGATCAGGTCGCTTTTTTTTTGCTTGAGTATTGAAAAATTCAAGCTTGGCTTTTGAGTTTGAATATTAACCAAATTCACCAACAGCGCGCTCTTTAGCCCATTCACGTAAAACAAACTTTTGAAGTTTACCTGTCGAGGTTTTTGGAATTTCGGTAATCACTACATCTTTAGGTACTTTGAAACGTGCAAGGTGCTGCTTACAGAATTCGATCAGTTCTTCAGGAGTTGCTTCTTTACCTGCTTTTAATTCAATAAAGGCACAAGGCACCTCTTGCCAACGAGGGTCGGGTTTTGCAACCACGGCAGCAGTCAGTACAGCAGGGTGTTGATACAGAATTTCTTCCACTTCGAGCGATGAAATGTTTTCACCGCCTGAAATGATTACATCTTTAGAGCGGTCAGTAATTTTGGCATAACCGTCGGGTTGGCAGACTGCTAAGTCGCCGGTATGGAACCAACCACCGGCAAAGGCTTCGGCCGTTGCTTCAGGGTTTTTCAAATAACCTTTCATTACGATGTTGCCACGGAACATGATTTCACCCATGGTCTGGCCATCATGTGGAACAGGTAACATGGTTTCAGGATCAATGACTTTCATGCCATCTTGAAGCGGGTATGGCACACCTTGGCGAGAATGCAACTGTGCTTGTTCTTGAATGGAAAGATCAGACCAGCCTGCTTGCGATGCGCAGAGTGCAGATGGACCATAGGTTTCAGTCAAACCGTAAACATGTGTGACATTGATGCCAATATTACGCATCCCTTCAATAATCGCAGCAGGTGGCGCTGCACCAGCCACCATCACTTCAACGCGATGGTCAAATTGCGCTTTTTTCTCTTCAGGCGTATTGATCAGCATTGAAAGTACGATTGGCGCACCGCAGAAATAATCTACTTTGTGTTCTGCAATCAGTTTGAAAATCAGTTCAGGGTCGATTTTACGTAGACAAATATTGGTTCCGCCATTGGCTGCCATTGTCCAAGCAAAGCACCAGCCATTACAGTGGAATAGAGGAAGCGTCCACAGATACGTTGCACGTGGCGTCATGCCGCAAGCGATGATGTTACTCGCTGCATTGATATATGCGCCGCGGTGATGATACACCACGCCTTTTGGATTCCCTGTGGTACCCGAGGTATAGCTTAAGCTAATCGCATCCCATTCATCTTGGGGTAAGTGCCATTCAAATTTGGCATCGCC
Organism: Acinetobacter sp. YH12097; assembly: GCF_013419225.1. NCBI lineage: Bacteria > Pseudomonadati > Pseudomonadota > Gammaproteobacteria > Moraxellales > Moraxellaceae > Acinetobacter > Acinetobacter sp. YH12097. Next base: position 45,844 of record NZ_VPAN01000011.1, read on the forward strand.
TTGCGCCAACCAGTCTTCAAATTCGATTTGTCCAATCGGTTGTGCTGTGCCTTCAAACTCTGCATCTGCAACATCAATGACATAAATGTCTTGATCGATTAAAGCCAAAGCTTCTGTGGCTACTTGAGTGAATTCAGGGTCAACCAACAGGACTTTGGTTTCCGCATGTTCCAGCATGAAGGCAATGGTTTTCGCATCAAGGCGTGTATTTAGCGTATTCAGTACAGCACCCGCCATCGGTACGGCAAAGTGTGCTTCAACCATAGCCGGAACGTTCGGTAATAACACAGACACGGTGTCGTTTTTGCCAATGCCTAATTGTTGCAACTGATGCGCAAATTGACGACAGCGGTTATACGTTTGGCGCCATGAAATATGACGATTGCCGTGGATAATGGCATCCTGATCAGGATAAATATAGGCTGCACGCTCTAAATAACGTAGAGGCGAAAGTGCCACAAAATTTGCCGGGGTCCGTGGCAATTCATCGTATGCGCTAACCATCGTGGTACTCCAAGTCCATGTCTAATTGTTTTAAATCTGACTTAACAATAATTCAGTCCATAGCTCCTCTGCATTTATGCTTTAGTCGAGTATTTACACTAAATTTTTAAGTAATTGAAATTGAATAAAATAAAAACAATAAGGTGACGAAAATGAACCCTGTAGTTCTCAAAATTGATTTTTTAGCATAAATAATTTAGCTGAAAAATATACAGGTGTTGTTGGTTTTTTATACTGATTTTACCGATATTTTCGTGTGTGATCCTCTTCATTGATCAGGTTTGAATGATGCTTAACGAATAATGTAGAGCACTTTGAATAGTCTGTGTGGGGGTATAAACGAATGATTTTTTCTTTAATTGATCGTGGCTTATTTGCTGTTTTATAACAATAAACTTAAATTTGAGAAGATGCTGAACTTCGTATAATCTAAGTAAAAAATCAAGATGGCTTGTGCATTAACATTGCAAAAGCGGAAATCAAAAATAAAACAATACGGCTAAATACAATAAAAAGTATGGCGACAAGGATGAATATGACAATTCAAAACGACATTGCATGGGAAAATTGGTCAGGTGCTCAGAAGTCGATCCCGAAGTCATTTATACAACCGCAAAATCTTGAGCAATTAATGGATGTGGTGCAATCCCATCCTAAGATTCGCTTGGTTGGCGCAGGGCACTCGTTTAGCCCTTTGGCAAAAACTACAGATACCTTAGTACGTTTAGATCATCTCAAAGGCATTCTAGATATCGATGCTGAACGCTGCCAAAGTACCGTCCAAGCTGGCACAAGATTATTTGATTTGGGGGAGAAGCTCGCGGCTTTTGATCAAGCACTGATTAATCAAGGTGATATTGATCGTCAAAGTTTGGCTGGGGCTATCGCAACAGGAACACATGGTACCGGACTCGAATTACCATGTTTATCGGCATTGGTTACGGGTTTTGAGTTATTAACCGCGCAGGGCGAATTAATACAATGCAGTGCTGAACAGAACAGCGAAATTTTCCAAGCAGGGCGTGTTTCACTCGGGAGTTTAGGCGTGCTGACGCATGTAAAGCTGCAAAACCGACCGATGTATAAACTCAAAGAACAAACGCGATTATGTCCGCTGAAAGATGTCTTGCAGAATATGCAGCAATGGCAATATGAACATCGACATATTGAGTTCTGGGCATTTAGTCATGCCGATCAGGTTATTTTAAAAACCTTAGATATGACAGAAGATGACCTTCAACCGCGGAAAGAACAGTGGTTAGATGATGACGTATTGCTCAAATTTTGTGCAGAATTGACGCGAATTTTTCCACCACTGAATCCATGGCTACAAAAATTATTAGGTGTTTTTGTCAAACCTTCGATGAACGTAGACTGGTCAAGTCGAATTTTTCCTTCTGCTCGAAATACCAAATTTAATGAGATGGAATACCAGATTCCGCTGCAACACGGGATGAATTGTTTAGAAGAAATTTTGCATACCCTTCGACGACATAAGGTTCCGATGTTTTTTCCGCTAGAATATCGACTTGTACGTGGGGATGATATTTGGCTCAGTCCATTTTATCAGCAAGATTCGGCCTCAATTTCGGTGCATCAGTTCTATAAGCAAGATTATCAAGTCATCTTTAAGCTCGTGGAGCCGATTTTTTTAAAATATGGCGGGCGTCCGCATTGGGGGAAATTGCATAGCCTAAATGCACGGCAGCTTCAAAATGTGTACCCCAAGTGGCAGGATTTTTTTAATATTCGACAAGAATTAGATCCGAAGCAAAAGTGGCTCAGTCCAGAGCTACAGCAATTACTGATTGAATAAGCATCGTGTAAAGTTAAACGTTGAAGACCAATTGAACGATATGAAAAAGGGGATGGCATGGATGCATATTTTCAAAAGTTGAATACGCTGCTAAAGCAAAACGGGACGGGGATGCCGCAGTTAATTGTGGATGTTGCAGCATTAAATCACAACTTGGCGATCACTCAGCAGCAAATACCACAAAATCTACATACGCGTTTGGTGGTGAAATCCTTGGCCTGCATGGCATTGCTTCAACACTGTGCTACACAGCTTCAGACACAGCGTTTCATGCTATTTCATTTTGCACATCTGAAAACACTTTTCGAATCGATACCGCAAGCCGATGTGTTGTTTGGAAAACCGATGCCGATTCAGGCCTTGAACCATGCAGACAAGGCGTTTTTGCAGGCAACGCAATCGCAAGTGCAATGGCTGATTGATAGTGAACAGCGTTTAGCCCAATACCTCAAATTTGCTGAGCAGCATCAACTGTGTCTACGCATTAATATTGAAATCGATGTGGGGTTACACCGTGGTGGTCTGAAAACAATCGATGAGCTAAAGGCTATTTTGGATGTAATCGTTCGACATCCTCAACATTTAAAATTTTCAGGATTGATGGGCTACGACGCACATGTGGCGAAGATTCCACGACTGATCCAATCTGCTGAACAGACTTATCAACAATCCCAGAAAAGTTATCAACAATTCAAAGCTTATGTACAACAGCGCTATCCAACTTTATGTGATGAACACACCTGTTGGAATGGTGGTGGTAGTCCTAGTTTTAGTTTTCATTATCAGCAGAGCGTCTGTAACGAAGTCTCGTTTGGCTCGATGTTATTAAAACCCGCAGATTTTGAACTGAAAAATTTACAAGCTTTCCAAAGTGCCTTGTGGCTCGCCACACCAGTGTTAAAAGTGTTGCCGCGGACTGAATTACCACAGTTAGAATGGCTCAGTCGTTGGGCAAAATCTCAGGCTGTGTTTATTTATGGAGGCTATTGGCGAGGGGACTATGTTTATCCTCAAGGCAGTCAGCCCCATGCATTATATGGTCGAAGTAGTAATCAGGAACTTGTGCAAATTCCGCAGACAAGTAGCATAGACATAGATGATTATATTTTTTTACGCCCTGCGCAAAGTGAAATGATCATCCCTCAATTTGCACAGCTTTGGTTGTATCAATCAGATCAATTGATCGCCTTAGAGACATTCAGAGAATAAAAAAGCGTCCTTACGTTCTTTGGTTCAATTGTTTCGCAATTTTTTTTTACGTGCGTAACATCAGTTATGAATGAGAACGTGATTATTATGTTGACAGCATAAAGTGCATTTCGGCTGAAATCTGCTTGAATTATCAGGAGTCTTGTAAAAGGCGGTAGAAAAATCAACTTCCATGGGATTAGAGGTTTATTAAAGTTGGCAGGGCGTGTAAAATTTAGGTCGAATTTTATTTATCCACCGTTTTTATCTTTTGGGGGGTCTCCCTCGATCATAATCTCGCGGTGACATGCTCCATTGTACGGGGCATCACTCCTTAAGGATTTTTATATGCCAATTATCACTTTGCCAAATGGCGATCAAAAAGAATTTGATCATGCCGTGTCTGTGATGGAAGTTGCTCAAAGCATCGGTCCTGGTCTAGCAAAAAATACAGTTGCGGGTCGTGTAAACGATCGTTTAGTTGATGCGTGTGATTTAATTACAGAAGATGCAAGCCTACAAATTATCACGCCTAAAGATGAAGATGGTATTCACATCATTCGTCACTCTTGTGCGCACTTGGTGGGTCATGCCGTTAAGCAATTGTTCCCAGAAGCAAAGATGGTCATTGGTCCTGTCATTGAAGAAGGTTTCTACTATGACATCTGGATGCCACGTCCGTTTACTTTAGACGACATGGCAGCAATCGAAGAGCGCATGAAAAAGCTCATCGACCAAGACTACGATGTCATCAAAAAAATGACTCCACGTGATGAAGTGATTAAAGAGTTCACTGCACGTGGCGAAGAATACAAACTGCGTCTGATCGAAGACATGCCTGAAGAAACTGAAATGGGCTTGTACTACCATCAAGACTACTTGGATATGTGCCGTGGTCCGCACGTTCCAAATACCAAATTCTTAAAATCGTTCAAGTTGACTAAAATCTCTGGTGCTTACTGGCGCGGTGATGCGAAAAACGAACAGCTACAACGTATTTACGGTACAGCTTGGGCGGACAAAAAACAGTTAGCTGCCTACATCAAACGTATTGAAGAAGCTGAAAAACGCGATCATCGTAAAATTGGTAAAGCGTTAGACTTGTTCCATATGCAAGAAGAAGCGCCGGGTATGGTGTTCTGGCATCCAAACGGTTGGACTATTTACCAAGTGCTTGAACAATACATGCGTAAAGTTCAACAAGCCAACGGTTACCAAGAAATCCGTACACCGCAAGTGGTTGATTTCACGCTTTGGGAAAAATCAGGTCACGCAGCAAACTATGCTGAAAACATGTTTACGACTCACTCAGAGAACCGTAACTATGCAGTAAAACCAATGAACTGCCCATGTCACGTGCAAGTCTTCAACCAAGGTTTGAAATCTTACCGTGATCTTCCAATTCGTTTGGCTGAGTTTGGTTCATGTCACCGTAACGAACCATCAGGTTCATTACACGGCATTATGCGTGTACGTGGCTTTACGCAAGATGATGCGCATATCTTCTGTACCAAAGAACAAATCGGTACTGAAGTTGCAGACTTTATTAAACTGACATTAGATGTATATAAAGACTTCGGCTTTGAAGAAGTACAAATGAAGTTGTCTACACGTCCAGAAAAACGTGTGGGTGATGACAAACTTTGGGACATGGCGGAAAAATCTTTAGCAGATGCTTTAGATGCTGCAGGCCTAGAGTGGGAACTTCAACCGGGTGAAGGTGCATTCTACGGTCCGAAAATTGAATTCTCACTCAAAGACTGCTTAGGTCGTGTATGGCAGTGCGGTACAATTCAATGTGACTTTAACTTACCAGAACGTCTTGACGCATCTTATGTGACTGAAGATAACGACCGTGATCAGCCTGTAATGTTGCACCGTGCAATTCTTGGCAGTTTCGAGCGTTTTATTGGTATACTTATTGAACACTATGCTGGTTTCATGCCACCTTGGTTGTCTCCAATTCAAGCATGTGTGATGAACATTACCGATTCACAAGCTGAAGCATGTGAGTCAGTCGTCGCTAAACTTAAAGAAAGCGGTATCCGCGCGATTTCAGACTTGAGAAATGAGAAAATCGGCTTTAAGATTCGTGAACGTACTTTAGAGCGTATTCCTTACTTATTGGTTCTTGGGGACCGTGAAGTTGAGGAAGGTACTGTAAACGTCCGTACTCGCTCTGGAAAAAATTTGGGTACTATGTCAATTGATGCATTCGTTGACCTAGTAAAAGCAGCCGTAGCCGAACGCGGCCGGTACATTGTGGAGTAAAAGCGATTAAACAGCCTGACCGTAATCAACAGGGCGGAAAATCAAACCGTCCTGCCTTGAATGATGAAATTCGTGCAAAAGAAGTCCGTCTAGTAGACGAAAATGGCGAGCAAAAAGGGATTGTATCTCTTGCTGACGCTTTGCGTGCTGCAGAAGCAGTAGATCTTGACCTTGTTGAGATTGTTGCTAATGCTGAGCCACCAGTCTGCAAAATCATGGATTTTAACAAGCATTTGTTTGATCTAAAACAAAAGCAAAAAGAAGCGAAGAAAAAACAACATCAAGTACAGGTGAAAGAAATCAAGCTACGCCCTGGTACTGATGTTGGTGACTACAACGTTAAACTACGTGCCATTATCAAGTTCCTTGAAGAAGGCAATAAGGTAAAAATCACGCTTCGTTTCCGTGGTCGTGAAATGGCACACCAACAGTTAGGTTTGGCTCAATTGCAAAAAATTGAAGCTGACGTGGTTGACTATGGTGTTGTTGAACAAACACCAAAAATGGAAGGCCGTCAAATGGGTATGCTGCTTGGTCCTAAAAAGAAAAAGTAAGTATCCATTAAAAAAGCACTGCATTTGCAGTGCTTTTTTTTGCCTATATTTTGGTTTTTTAATCTCAATGATGTTCAAGGGCACCAATAATTTTTGCTGCGTATTGATTGGAAAATAGAGCAAAATTCATGAATGCGAACTTATGTCTGAGGGTATTAAGTAAGTTTCTTTAAGAAAGACAAATTTGATTATATTTTAATTGATATTCAATCGTTGTTTCGATTCAGACGTTTTGAAATGCTTTAATTTAGTTTTAATGTAGGTATAAAGTGAGCAAAGCTTTTTATTGAGCTAACTATGTGAGATCTATTTACATAAAACAGGCTGTGAAATAGGAATTTTCAGTACCCTCCAATAGATTTTCATCTTGGTAATATTAGGTCGTATATTCCATGTCATAAAAGCAATCAGAACAAAGTACATTTCATATAAATAGATAGTAATACAGAGTAGGATTATTTTTTGCAAGATACGCCAAAATTTAAAAAGAGTAGATGAGCAGCTTGTAAGCCAGACCCACCAAGGATTCATTAAAAACACCTATATGGAGTATTTAGTTTGGAATAAAAAATCAGAACATAAAATTTGCAATCTAGACACTATATTTTTGAGATGGGATGATTTTAATTCTTTTTTATCATGTTACGAATTTAACTATTTTTTTCAAAAAAAAGACCCCGAAGGGTCTTTTTTTATGAGGGTTTACTCAGCGCTATTTTCTTGGACAGGACTTTCTATCAATGCCTTTTTGCCAATTGGAATTTGGCGTGGCAGTTTTTCTTCAGGAATAATACGCTGTAAGTCCACTGTCAATAAACCATTTTCATATAGGGCTTGTTGCACTTCTATATGTTCATCTAAGCGTAAAGACAGTTTAAATGTACGACGAGCAATGCCTTTATGCAGGAATTCCACAGTTGTATCTTGCGCTTCAGTTGGTTTACCTGAAATGCTTAGCACTTGATTTTCTAAGTTTAGCGAAAGTTCATCTTCTGTAAAACCTGCGGTTGCCACCACAATGCGATAGCTATTTTCAGCCGTTTTTTCAATATTGTATGGCGGGTAATTTGGTGTGTCGCTTTGCATGGCATAATCAAATAAATCGTTGAAACGATCAAAACCAATGCTACGACGGAAAAGTGGGTTAAGATTTAAACTACTCATAATTAGAACTCTCTTTAATAAGCAAAGTTGTAACAATAAGAAATGTTCAGTGATGCTTGGCATCCACTGTTCACTAACAAGATCGTTTGATCCTTGTACATGTATCAATATCGGTCTGTGCTGATTTTTTTCAAGGGATTTTTATAAAAAAATTATATTTTTTGAATTTTTGTACCTTAAGTGATTTTAAAAGCAAAGTGATAATTCACATTTTAACGTTACTTTTCAGAAAAACTGACAAGCTTTCACTGGATTAAACATGTTATACATAAAGCAAAATGAGATTGCCTTACTGAAAATTAAAAAGGAATATAGATGATTGATCTCTACTATTGGGGTACACCCAATGGACATAAAATTACCATCGCTTTAGAAGAAATGGGTTTGGAATACCAAATTTTTCCGATTAATATCTTGGAAAATGATCAATTTCAGCCAGACTTTTTGAGAATTTCTCCGAACAATAAAATCCCTGCAATCGTGGATCAGAATGGCCCACGAGGAGAGTCGATTTCAGTTTTTGAGTCTGGTGCGATTCTGCAATATCTTGGACGTAAAACAGGTTTGTTTTATCCAGAAGATGAGTTTGAGCGCGTTGAAGTTGAACAATGGTTGATGTGGCAAATGGGTGGTTTTGGGCCCATGTTAGGACAAAATCATCATTTTAGTCGTTTTGCACCTGAACGTATTCCGTATGCAACTGAACGTTATGTAAATGAGTCTAAACGCTTATATAAAGTTTTGAACCATCAGTTGATTGGTCAAAAATTTGTGGCTGGAGAGTATTCGATTGCAGATATGGCTATTCTGCCTTGGGCACTGCGTCATGAATGGCAGCAAATTCAGCTGGAAGATTATCCATACGTGAAAGACTATATCGATCGACTGACGGCCCGTCCAGCGGTACAAAAAGCCTTAGCAATACACGTTTAAAAAAAGAGCATGGAAACATGCTCTTTTTTTACGAAATAAATAGAAGCTTTTTCCACCAAGGTCTTTGGTTTTCTTTCAGGGTCTTGAGTGAGAAGGGCTGTAAGGCAACAAAGGGGAGGCTACACCATTTTCGATATAAGGTTTGAACTTGGCACGTAAAAGTGACTGCTCAACCCGCTTATCAATGTGTGTAAGTCCAGAGCTTTTGATTAATTCAGCTTTTTGAACTTCGCCGGTGGCTAAAACATACAATTTAAAACTAAGGTCACGATTTTGATTGCCCAGATCGTCATTGTTGAAGTTAAAGAAAGGTCGCTTTTGCCAAATCATTTGATCTTGTGTAATCACGTGTTGTTTGGCAACTTCAGAAGGACTTTGTGCATATAAAGCGGTCAAAATTTGTAATAACACGATAAAACTTAAGCAAAGAATTTTTTTCATAAAGTGAGTTAAAATTATTCAATATTTGCGTGGCAGATTAGAAGTCTCATGTATAAAAGTAAAGTGCGGAAAGACTCCCCTTAAGATTTTAGATAGGACGGAAGAAAATTCTAACGCTGTGTTAGAATGCGGCGCTGCCGAAAAGAACGCGTTGTTGACGGCTTAGTTGGACGATTTTGCGATGAAAGACTTTTTCTTAAATTTTACCCGTATTGTTGAAAATAACCCAAGAATCTATTGGAGTATTATTTTGGGTATTGCAGGCTGCTTAGTGCTATTTGTCGCTGAAATTGTGCATGTTCAAAATATTCTTGCAGATTTACATACCAAAGATCAAAACTTGATGCGGGCTGCGATTGAACCGATTTCTTCACAATATAAATGGTCGAGAATCGTTGTGATTATTGCAGCAGTGCTTTGGTCAAATTTTGAATATTTGAAGTCGAAGAAAAAATTAGGTCTCTAAGCATTCATTTCGATGTGGTCATTTTTAGTTTTATTCTTCGCGGCATTTGGGGCTGCGACCTTACTTCCTTTACAGTCCGAAGCCGTATTGCTCGGCTTGTTGAGCTATGGTCAACATAATCCATGGCTGCTGATTGTGGTGGCCAGTATTGGTAATATTCTCGGTTCTTGTGTGAATTGGTGGCTCGGTTTAAAAGTAGAACATTATAAAAATAAAACATGGTTTCCCGTGTCAGAGCTGAAAATGCAGCAGGCACAGGGTATTTATCACAAATATGGTTATTGGTCTTTGCTACTGAGTTGGCTGCCGATTATTGGAGACCCAATTACTTTAATCGCGGGTTTAATGAAAGAAAACTTCTGGCGATTTTTCACACTGGTCAGTATCGCCAAAATTGGACGTTATCTGTTTATCTACGGGCTATTTTTTCAATTACATTGAATATTTTTCAGCTGAATGCGCTCTTTAAATTGAATTTTAAAGATCTGATAAAACTTACGTGGCGCTTCGATTTTTGCCAGTTCAAATTTCTTTAATAGCAAGCGGGCAATTGGATCACTTGGACTTTGTATTAAACGAATATTGGAAATTTGGTTCTTACGATCTACGCTAAAACTAAAATCTATGCTGAATTGTTTTGCTTCAGATTCCGTCATCGGCAGCTTCATTGCGGGGACGTCTTTGTATTGAAATGTTCTATGTTGTCCAGACTGTTGGAACTGCAAGCCCTCGGGCTCAAAATCAGCCCAGCAGGTTTTGATGGGCTTTCTTTTTGGTGTTTTACGTGTCGATGAATAGTCATCAGCATTAAATTCAAATGGCTGCGTCGCTCGGAAGGGATAGCTGATGCCCGATTCTATATAAGGCCTGAAGCGTGCCTTTTTTACCGCGCTGATGACCATATCATCCAAATCTGGCAAGCCTGAACTGGTGATGATTTTGACTGCGGTAATGTTGCCCGAGTTGTCTGCATCAATTGCGACATTGACAAATCTAGGGCGTCCTTCCAGATCTCCTGGCTCAAATTTAACTTTGGGTGCGCGCATCCAGCTGACAGGTCTGTCTTGCAATATTTTTACTTCGCTGGCGGGCGCAGTCTCAGCGGCAGCATACTGCGTGCACATCACTGTGCCTGCACAGAGCATTAGACCTATTGCTGTATATTGTTTCAACATAGTCATTCCATCAGTGCGCGGCACGCCAATGCATTATTTTAATGCCGCTAAAAATTGAGATTATGAGCAGCCATTCACTTTAAATTGAATTTCATCTTTAAAGTTCGACTTTTTGTAGACCCATAGGGTGCTCGCAGTACGTTTAACCGAGATCTGACTATTTCTTAGTGCTTCAACGACTTTCTGATCGAGTGTATAAATGCCAGAGCCTTGCTTGATCTTGACCTTTTTCACTTGTCCGTGTTTGTCCACTTTAAAGTTAAATTTGACTTTACGGTCGTGCTGTTTCAACTCATGGCTAGTGAGATCTAATTTTGGTTGAGATACATATTGGAATGGCGTTTTCTTATCTGCACTTTGTGCCTTCCAAACTTTTGAATCAAAGTTGAAATCACATTCAGGCGTATTGCCTTTAACTCTCAAATTAAACGCTTGATAGCCAATAATGGCTTTGGCTTCACCATTTTCTAAATGTGGTTTGACTTTAGCTTTTTTGACAGCAGAAATTAAGATTCGGTCGAGTTGATCGACACCTGTACTTTCTTCAACACTTGCATCGGTAATTGTACCTTTTGCATTCGCTGTGACACGAATAATGGCTGCGCGATCACGTTGCTTGAGGTCTTCATTGGCATATACTGGTTTTGGAAAAACCGACCAATTTAAACGCGTGGTTAAATGCGCAGGAGCAACTTCAATATTCTGTGCCGGAAGTTGGTGGGTTTTGGTAGAAGCACTAAACGCTGTAGAAAATGGAGCGCAGGCCAAAAGGGTTAAGCACAGATATTGTTTCATAAGTCTATTCTAAGATCACAAAGTGAGTGATGAATGCGTCGATATTGCTGCGCAGTATTTCCTGTATTGGAAATACTGGCAAGGTTTAAATGGAAAATATGCCATTATTTTTTTGACTGATGGGTAATGTCGATCCAAAACAAGTCACGGGTTTTTGCCCAACTGATCGCAACTACAGCCATGGTCATACAGCCACCAAACAGTGTCGCCATGATCGTGCCCATATATTTTGCAGCCAATCCAGATTCAAATGCACCAAGTTCATTACTACTGGAGACAAACATGCCATTGACCGCGGCAACACGCCCACGCATATTTTCCGGCGGGTAGAGCTGTAAAATGGTTTGGCGAACCACCACGGAGATGCTGTCACATGCGCCGGTCATTGCCAGTGCGAAGAGTGATAACCAAAGATTGCTTGAAAATGCGAATAAAATGGTAAATACACCAAAACCCGTTACAGCCAATAACATATTGCGCCATGCATGATGGGTTGGCGGGAATTTGGTTAGTGCAATCATGGTGATGAGTGCGCCAATAGACGGTGCTGCTCGTAAGTAGCCTAAACCTTCAGGCCCCACTTTTAAAATATCTTCGGCAAAAATCGGTAAGAGGGCAATCACGCCACCAAAAAGCACAGAAACCAAATCGAGTGAAATCGCCCAAAGGACAATTTTGGTTTTCCAGATAAAACGAAAACCTTCACTTAAACTATCTTTTAAATTGTCAGATTCAATTTTAGGGAAGCTGCGTTTACTGAGCAGATTAATGAGGACGAAGCAGACCGTCAGTAGCGCCGCAACACTGAGCAAACTGGTTTCACGGCCTAAAAATGCCAACATGAAACCGCCGAGCATTGGCCCAATAATCACCCCGCTTTGCCAACCAATCGTTGTCCATGTTGCACCATTGGCATAGAGCTGCCGCGGGATCAAAAAAGGTTTAAGCGACGTTGCAGATGGATTATAGAAACCACGGATGGTTCCAAGCCCAAAAATGACCGCATAAATCCCCCAAGACAGTTGGGTGACATCAATTTGCCCGAGACCATATTGGTGAAATAGCCCCCAAAGAATCAGTGGCATCGGTACAGAAAAAAACAGACAAATTTTCATAATGGTCTGTTTATTGAAACGATCTGCAAAATATCCTCCCCACAAAGAGAGGGCAATAAAAGGAATTGCTTCGGCTAAACCAATTAAGCCCAGTGTTAGCGGGTCTTTGGTGATTTGATATAGTGAATAAGCAACGATAATTTCTTGAATCAAAATGGCTAAGGTCAGACAAAATTGATTGAGCGTAACAATCGAGAAATCCCGATAACGTAGGGCTGCAAAAGCATCCTGTGCAGGTTTCATAATGGGCATTAATAGTTGGTGTGCCGACATTATATAAGCCTTATTGGGCATCGCTTATAAAATCATCGGAAAATCTATATCAGAAAATTAATTAAGATCGATATTCGGTAGAAAGATTTGCTTTTGTTTTGAGCAAAGATGCTTTAGAATACTCGCTCCCTTACCTGCAGGGCGTCTTTGCAATGGTGCAGACGTGCCGAACAGGTGTTCAAAAGAGGTTCTTATGCCTAAGATGAAAACTCGCCGTGGTGCAGCTAAACGCTTCAAGCCAACTGCAAACGGTTTTAAACGTCACCAAGCGTTCAAACGACACATTTTGACCAAAAAATCTGCTAAGCGTATCCGTCAATTACGTGGCTGTGTAATGGTTCACGTAAGTGACGTTGCTTCAGTTCGCCGTATGTGCCCATACATCTAAGGAGATTTATAAATGGCTCGTGTTAAACGTGGTGTACAGGCTCATCGCCGTCATAAAAAAATTCTTGCTCGTGCTAAAGGTTACTACGGCGCTCGTTCACGCGTATATCGTGTAGCGTTCCAAGCAGTAATTAAAGCAGGTCAATATGCTTACCGTGACCGTCGTCAAAAGAAACGTCAATTCCGTGCTCTATGGATTGCGCGTATCAATGCCGGTGCTCGTCAAAATGGTTTGTCGTACAGCCGTATGATCGCCGGCTTGAAAAAAGCTCAAGTGATTATCGACCGTCGCGTACTTGCTGACATCGCTATGCATGACGCAGTTGCATTTGCTGCTTTAGCTTCTAAAGCTAAAGATGCATTAGCTGCATAAGTCTTTATGACTTAAAAAAGACCGCTTTTAGCGGTCTTTTTTTATGGACGAATTTGATTAGACATCTTATTTTTTCGACCATATGGCTAAAAACACAATGATGCCAATTGTGATTGCGGCAAATTTTATAAACTCAAATTGTTTAAAAAGTAAATAAAAGCCATAAAGTAAAGCGAATAGCATGGCAAAAATTAAAACTAAAGAAAAAAATGCAACCCATGGTTTTTCAGGCTCTTTATCTGTTGAAGTGTTGGTGGCGGAAAGAGCTTGATCAGATGTTGCCTTGAAATAATTAACTTTGGGGTATTTTTTCTGTAGTTGTTTGAGTAAAGCTTTCTCTTCATCATTGACTAAATTTTCGTGGTTGAAATGATTGGCTGTATAGCACGTGACATCTACATGGTGTTCTGACAGTTTGTACTCATAATCCAATAGTTGTGCATATTCTTCGGTTGTAAATAAATGGATCGGTGAGCTTTCGTTTTTTACATGTTTTAAATTTTTGATAGCAGCTTCGATTGAATTGAGCATTTTAAGCAGACTTAATCCAACTTGAGGTGAAGCTTGATGATTCTCCAAAAGAAGAGGGAGTGAATCATCCTGAAGGTCATAATAATACAAATTATGGATCAGTTTAAATTGAGGCTGAATGTGGGTAGAAAACGGATGTTCAAATAAATCCAGTTGAATGCTATTTACTAAACTGCTCCAACTCGATTTTTTATCAAAGCAAAAGCATTCGTTCCGCTGTTGTTGATTGAGCTCAATCAATGTAAACAGCCCGAATGCGTCATGAAATTGTGTGGAACTTGCACCCCAAAACTCCCGAGGATCACCAATAGGGCTGATATCTAAAATTTTCGTTTCAGATTGGATTTGAACCAGTGCAAAGGCTTGATTTAAATTGTTGTGGAAAACAGCAAGAGGGTAGTTGGTTTTTACAAAGTCAAAATGAGTATGTTGATTAAGTTTTGCATGCTCAAAAAGAAGATCAAATGGATAAAGTGAGCATGTTCTAATCCGCTTTTCAGCCATATACATGATCAAATGATCCACTGAGTCATGTAGTAATGCGTTGGTTTTAAAATCGCGAATCAAGAAAATGTTGCAAGCTTGGCCGCACCATGGGTGCAAAATCTCGTCATAGTAAATCTTCTGGTCAAAAAAGCGTTGAGCGTTATATTGCAAACCCAGAATAAATTGCTCGTAATGATCTAGCATAATGAATCATTTTTTTATTTTTCAATTGTAAGTTATCTTAGCTTGAATTTGATTCAAAAGGTAACGGCCTGGTGCGCAAACAGTATCACTTCCGCCAAGTAGGTGATGATACGTATATTTGGGATGTACATCGTTTAGTAAAACTCAGTCAAAATTTTAAGATTCAGCAAATCCCTGTAAATGACATTCAAGAGTTAAATGAAGCATATTGGTTTCCAAAATCTGTACCGACCACACAGCAAATTATTGAACATCTGCAATTGGTAAATGATGCAGACTTAAGTTATCCCATTATTTTATGTGCCAGTGGTCGAGTGATGGATGGGATGCATCGAGTCGCGAAAGCCTGCATTTCTAATCAGTCACATATATTAGCCGTTCAATTTGAACAAACCCCAAAGCCTGATTTTATCAATATCGATGCAGATCTTTTGGATTATCGTAAAGAATAAAAGTTAACCTACAGATCCAATGCTGTTATCTTGGAGTAGATTCACCAGACTCAAGTAGATCATCATGACAATGAAAAGAATAAACGTAGTCGGTACATCAGCCACTGGAAAATCAACCTTTTCCAGAGCTTTGGCGGAAAAATTAAGGTTACATTATATTGAACTGGATAACCTATTTTGGCTGGATGATTGGCAGGAGTGTCCTGACGAAATCTTTTTTGCACGTATCGAAGCTGAAATTGCCAAAGCAAAAAATGGTTATGTTATTGATGGCAACTATACTCGGGCGATTCCGGTGAAATGGTCGGAAATAGATACGGTGATTTGGCTCGATCTACCGTTTCCAGTCAATTTATACCGCTCTGTAAAGCGCGCGATTTCTCGGGCTAAGTCCAAACAAGATCTTTGGCCGGATTCAAATAATCAGGAAAGTTTGTGGCGAATGTTTGGTCGAGATTCAATCGTTTGGTGGATGATTAAAACCCATAAAAAAAATCGTGAAAAATATCTACAGATGATGACTGCACCTGAATATCAACATATTCAATGGATTCGATTAGAGACACCAACTGCAGTTGATGCGTTTTTAGAACAATTGGGCTCTTATGTTTTTGATGTTTAAGTTTTATATTGCAAAAATAAAAAGTGCAGCCAAGTTACAGAAATAATCTTTATACCAAGCTTTGCGCCATGCCTAATGTATGGATAGAAAAAAACAAAAGGAAAATAAAATGTTGGCTGAAATTGTTGGAATGGGTCAAGGCAACATCACAGTAGAACTCGAAATGATTCCCCGCAAAGGTGAGGCGGTCAAAATCATGTATGGTGCAGATGCCGAGCTTGAGGGGGAAGTAGTCTCTATTAGTCATTATATTAATCAACATGCCGATCAACATCGCGTTCGATTAGAAATTCGTCCGTTTAATTATTTAACTACCTCATAATTTTGAGGTCTTTCATATATAAGCATGTTCATAAAAAAGCCCTTCCATGAGAAGGGCTTTTTAGTGTTGATCATATTTATACAGTTAAAGTCCGAAGTAATAAGCCAATAAGCAAATCACTACCGTAATAATAATTAAAGTAATCACTCCACCTGCACCGGGTTTATGGGTTGGATTTGGCGTGTGTGCATGTTGAGGATTTGATTTTCTTTGTTCAGTTTTAAAACCATCCAGAGGAGAGCTTTCAACAACAGGAGTTAAGCGTGCAGTTTTATAGTGATTGGCGACTTTCACAATAAATTTTGCCGTTAAATCTTCAGTTTTTTGAGCAAAATGTCGCAAATTTAACTGTTCTTCAGGTGTATAGATGCTGCCATCTGCGTGATAGGGATGCTGAATTTTAGACTGAATATGGCGGTTTAATGCTTCTAGGCGATGTAAGCTGTCATGTGCGAAATCCGCTTGTGCATCCGTTGGCAAGAGTGCAAGTTTTGCGGATTCATTCGATTCGCTGCTTAGATCAGGCTGCGTACCATAATAAGGTGTGCCTAACACCTCCGGCTCAATAAAACCTTCCGCCGGTTTTTGCAAAAATAATTCTGCTTCAGTGAAGTTATGAATATCATCCCATTTTGGTAACTGCATATCCGCTTCGATGCGTTTAATGAGTTTATGGTTCAGCTCATAGCGCCAAAAAGTTTCGCGACGTATTTGTAGTTGTTGGGATACAGGTGCTTCATAGTCATTTTCTGCGTTATACCACTCGGCAAGTTCTTTACCAAAAATCCATGCCTGCTTTTTATTTTGTTCGTGGCTCACAATAAAATGGGCAAAGGGAAGAAGTTCAACGTTAGCATTCGGATTTTGTTCATCATTTAGCAAGCTAGAGCTATGTAAGCTTAAGCGTTGTACCCCGTGTTTTTTTAAGCCTTCTAGCCAAATTTGGAAATGTTGAGCCAATAAATGCTGTGATAGCAAATCACGAAAATGGAAACTGTGCTGATCAAAAATGTGGTGATTCAACCAACGTTGAAAACTCAAACCTTGGTTGAGAAATTCATTGCCATAAGTGACGAGTGTGAGCTGTTGTTTCCAGATTGGATCGAGTGCCATAAAGATTGGATCCCATTGATATTGTGTTTATCTTATACTTTTTTTAAAACTTGATGCTAATGCAATTTTAACTTGTGAATGCGCTTCATCATAACGGCTAAAAACTGTTAGAATAAGGGGTTTATATTATTTTTTTAAATTGTTGCTTTGAGAGTTACTATGTCACTGGAAGCCCTGACCACTGAAGCGCTCGCTGCGATTGCAGCAGCAGAGGACCTTGCTACACTCGACCAAGTGCGAGTGCAATTTACAGGGAAGAAAAGCCAGCTCGCGGAACAATCGAAGTCGCTCGGTAAAATGGACCCAGAAGAACGTAAAGTTTTTGGTGCTCAAATTCATGCCGTTCGTGAATCGATTACTGGCGCACTGACTGCTCGTCAAGCTGAATTACAAAAAGCTGCATTAGAACAAAAGCTTGCTAGCGAAACGATTGATATTACTTTACCCGGCCGTGGTCAAACGGTGGGTAGTATTCACCCTGTGACCCAAGTTCAAGAACGTATTTGCCAATTTTTTACCAAAGCTGGCTTTACTGTTGCGACTGGTCCAGAAGTTGAAGATGATTATCACAACTTTGAAGCATTGAACATTCCGGGTCATCATCCTGCACGTGCGATGCACGACACTTTCTATTTTGATGCGAATCATTTACTTCGTACGCATACCTCAGGCGTGCAAATTCGTACGATGGAAAATCAGCAGCCTCCAATCCGTATTGTGTGTCCTGGTCGTGTTTATCGCTGTGACTCGGACCAAACGCATTCGCCAATGTTCCATCAAATCGAAGGTTTGTATGTGGCTGAAAACACCAGCTTTGCAGAACTAAAAGGTTTGTTGGTTAACTTGTTAAATGAATTCTTTGAAAAAGATTTGAAAGTACGTTTCCGTCCATCTTATTTCCCATTTACAGAGCCAAGTGCGGAAGTGGATATCATGGATGAACGTGGTAAATGGTTGGAAGTTTTGGGCTGCGGTATGGTGCATCCAAACGTTTTACAAGCCGCTGGCATCGACCCAGAAAAATACAAAGGCTTTGCCTTCGGTTTAGGTGTAGAGCGTTTTGCCATGTTGCGTTACGGCATTAATGACCTGCGTATGTTCTACCAAAATGATGTGCGTTTCTTACGCCAATTTGCTTAAACAGTTTTATACCTCTCCCTAACCTCTCCTAAAAGGAGAGGGGGTGTCCATCATGACTTAGGGTTCGTCCTCTTTCTTTAAAGGGGCGCTAGAGGGGATTAGAAATTTAGAATTAATAGGTTTTTATACAATGAAAATTAGCGAAAATTGGTTGCGTACATGGGTTAACCCAGCCATTGATAGCGATACACTTTCTGACCAACTGACCATGTTAGGTTTAGAAGTTGATGATTTATCTCCTGCTGCAAAACCATTTACTGGTGTAGTAGTCGGTGAAGTTTTAACAGTGGTTCAACATCCTGATGCTGACCGTTTACGTGTCACTACTGTAAACATCGGTTCAGGCGAGCCGTTACAAATCGTTTGTGGAGCTCCAAACGTACGTGTAGGCATGAAAGCTCCTGTAGCAACCATTGGTGCAGTACTTCCGGGCGATTTCAAAATTAAAAAAGGCAAGCTTCGTGGTGTTGAATCACAAGGCATGCTGTGCGGTGCGTCTGAAATTGATCTTGAAGATAAAATCGACGGTCTATTAGAGCTTCCTGCCGATGCACCTGTTGGTGTAAATGTGCGTGAATATTTAGATCTTGATGACAATGTGATTGATATCAGCATCACGCCAAACCGTGGTGACTGCTTCAGTATTCGTGGTATTGCACGTGAAATTGGTGTGATTAATCAACTCCCTGTGACTGCCCCTGAAATTAAAGAAGTTGCTGCAACAATTACTGATGAGAAGAAAGTTGTTGTTGAAACTGATGGTTGCCCACGTTACTTAGGTCGAGTGATCAAAAACGTCAATACCAAAGCACTAACTCCTGAGTGGATGGAGCGTGCATTAGCTCGTGCAGGCATTCGTCAGCACAGTATTTTGGTCGATATTACCAACTACGTTTTAATGGAATTGGGTCAACCTTTACATGCATTCGATGGCGGTAAAGTTGAAGGGGCAGTTCGTGTACGCCAAGCAACAGCAGCAGAAAAGTTAACGTTGTTGAATGAACAAGAAGTTAAATTATCTGAAAACGTGATGGTGATTGCGGATGATCAAAAAGCCTTGGCGATTGCAGGGATCATGGGCGGTCTAAGTTCAGCCGTTTCTGACGATACCACTGAAATTTTCCTTGAGTCGGCGTTCTTTGATCAACTCTATATCGCAGGTCGTGCACGTAGTTTTGGTTTGCATACCGATGCATCTCAGCGTTATGAACGCGGTGTAGACTTTGAATTGCCGATGACTGCAATGCATCGTGCTTCTCAGCTTATTGCTGATTTAGCTGGTGGTGAGTTTGGTCCAATTACTGTTGCTGAAAAAGTAGAGTTATTACCAAAACGTGAAGCCATTGAACTGAACCAAGCGCAAGTTGATCAACTGCTCGGTTATAAAGTTGAATCTGCATTTATTACGGATGCTTTAACGCGTTTGGGTTGCAATGTCACTGTGAAAGCAGAAGGTGAGTGGACTGTTTTACCACCATCACATCGTTTTGACATGGCGATTTATCAAGACCTCATCGAAGAAGTAGCACGTATTCACGGTTACGACAATATTCAAATTAGCTTGCCGGTGATTGATGTCAAACTAGCGAAATACCAAGACCAATTTGAATTGGTTCAGTTACGTCAAACTGCAGTGGCTTTGGGTTATCAAGAAGCGATTAGCTTTAGCTTTGCAGATGCGAAACTAGAGAAACAATTGAATCCACAGGTTCAACCACTAGCGCTTGCAAACCCGATTTCTAGCGACCTTGCAGTGATGCGTTCAACCTTATTATCAAGTTTGATCCCATGTGTGCAATACAACGTGAACCGTCAACAAAACCGTGTGCGTTTCTATGAGCTTGGTCTACGTTTTGATTATCAAGGTGCGAACAGCATTCATGATCTTAAACAGATCCCAACATTTGCACTAGTTGCAACAGGTTCACGTACGACTGAATCTTGGCATAGTAAAGCACAGCCTATGGATTTCTTTGACTTTAAAGGCGATGTAGAGGAGATTTTAAATTCTGCACGTTTAAATGTTGAATATGTACGTTCAGAGCGTACGTGGTTACATCCAGGTCAATCTGCTGAAATCTTAGTCAATGGTCAATCAATTGGTTATTTTGGTCGTTTACACCCATCTTTAGAAGATGAGTTGGATTTGGCGACTACTTGGGTCGCTGAATTAGATCAATCGGCTGTTTTGCAAACTTATGTATCTAATTTTACAGAATTATCACGTTTTCCGTCGGTTCGACGTGATATTGCGCTTTTAATTAGTGATAAGATTAATGTTAGTGAAATTCAGCAACTTATCGAAAAAACCGGCGGTGAGCTTTTAGACGCAGTTTGGTTATTCGATGTGTACACTGGTCAAGGTGTCGAAGAAGGCAAGCGCTCATTGGCATTTGCAATTCAATGGCAACATCCAACACGTACATTAGAAGATGCTGAAATCAAAACCGGTATGGATAACATACTTCAGGTGTTGGAAAACACTTACCAGGCGACATTGAGGGCTTCATGACAGCATTAACAAAAGCAGAAATGGCTGATCATTTAAGTGAGCTCACGAGTTTAAACCGTCGTGAAGCAAAACAAATGGTCGAGTTATTCTTCGATGAGATTAGCCAAGCGCTAATCTCTGGGGAACAAGTTAAACTCTCTGGTTTCGGTAACTTCGAGTTGCGTGATAAACGTCAACGCCCAGGCCGTAACCCGAAAACGGGTGAAGAAATTCCGATTTCTGCCCGTCGTGTAGTGACCTTCCGTGCGGGACAAAAATTCCGTCAACGTGTTGGAAATGAGCAGATCGATTGATCTGCTTTTTTTTGCCTTTGATTTAGGAGGCGCAGTGTTCATCATCTATCGCACAAGTCATGTTGAAGAATATTCGATTTAAGGTGAGACGATATAGTTGAGTTGAGTTGAGTTGAGTTGAGTTGTCGTAAAGATTGATTGTGGCTTTCTTTGAGCTAAATCTTCAGTTTTTATTTTTCAATAAGCATGGGTTTAGTATTTTGAATATTAGCTATTTTTTATTAACTAGGGTTTAAAGTTTCAGGCAATAAAAAAGAGAGCCAAAGGGCTCTCTTTTTGTGCTGAATAATCGGTTTAGATTATTGAGCTTCAGAAGCAGCAGCAGTAGCTTCAGATGCAGCAGCAGTAGCTTCAGAAGCAGCAGCAGTAGCTTCAGAAGCAGCAGCTTCAACAGCAGCAGCGTCAGACGCAGCAACTACTTCAGAAGCAGCAGCTTCAGATGCAGCAGCAGGAGCAGCTTCTTCAGTTTTTTTAGCACAACCAACGAAAGCTAAAGTAGTAGCAACTGCAGCAGCAATAGCGATTTTTTTGAATAACATGGCATCACTCTCTAAAATATGAGATTAAAAAATAACCTGCGTTAGTCTGTTGTGTGCTTTTATTATGCCTAATTTGAATAGGTATTAAAAATGCATAGAGCAGTCTAACTGGTCTGCGTGTATGCTATCACTGAGTATTTTGAAATGCTACTAGCGACTTTGAAAAAACCGTGAAAAATAGGTGAAAAACGACCATTTTTTAACAGAAAATAACAATTAAGAGAAAGATTTATATTGGGGAAATAGCAAATAAACCACTAAAAAGAATAGGGTTTTTTAAAATATATTTTTTATAATCATCAACTTGAAAATAAGTTTACATGGAAATCCATTAAATGTTTCTTTGTGTAACCAAAGTCAACCAAATAAAAAGGCCATCGTTATAGATGGCCTTTTCAGTCAAACATTCAACTTAGTTGGATGCTTTACGTTTCATTTGATCAAAGAAATCATCATTGGTTTTGGTTTCTTTCATACGATCAAGCAAGAATTCCATCGCTGCAAGTTCGTCTTGTGTATGAAGCAATTTACGTAAAATCCAAACTTTACGTAGGTTATCTTCAGACATTAGGCGCTCTTCACGACGTGTACCTGATTTTTTGATGTTCATCGCAGGGAACACACGTTTTTCAGCAATACGACGGTCTAGGGTAATTTCTTGGTTACCTGTACCTTTGAATTCTTCGTAGATCACTTCATCCATCTTACTACCAGTTTCAATCAACGCAGTTGAGATAATTGTCAGTGAACCACCTTCTTCAATATTACGTGCTGCACCGAAGAAACGTTTTGGACGTTCTAAAGCGTGTGCATCCACACCACCAGTAAGAACTTTACCAGATGAAGGGATTACGGTGTTGTACGCACGGGCTAAACGAGTAATTGAGTCAAGTAAAATCACCACGTCTTTTTTATGTTCTACAAGACGTTTAGCTTTTTCAATCACCATCTCTGCAACTTGTACGTGACGAGCAGGCGATTCATCGAATGTTGATGCAACGACTTCACCACGAACAGTACGTTCCATTTCTGTTACTTCTTCAGGACGTTCGTCAATCAGAAGGACAATCAAGAAACATTCAGGATTGTTACGAACAATCGACTGTGCGATGTTTTGTAACAACATGGTTTTACCCGCTTTTGGCGGTGCAACGATAATAGAACGTTGACCTTTACCAATCGGAGCAACCAAGTCAACCACACGTGCAGTTAAGTCTTCAGTTGTACCATTACCTAATTCCATCACCAATTGTTCAGTTGGGAATAAAGGTGTTAAGTTCTCGAAAAGAATCTTATTACGTGAGTTTTCTGGTGTGTCGTAGTTAATTTGATTAACTTTTAATAATGCAAAGTAACGTTCGCCTTCTTTAGGGGGACGAATCGTACCTGTAATGGTGTCACCAGTACGAAGGTTAAAGCGACGGATTTGTGATGGGCTCACATAGATATCGTCAGGGCCGGCTAGGTAAGAACCCGCTGCAGAGCGTAAGAAACCAAAGCCGTCCGACAGAATTTCTAGAACGCCATCACCAAAAATCTCTTCGCCGTTCATTGCGTGGCGCTTTAAGATGGCGAAAATAATATCTTGCTTACGGTTACGAGCCATTCCTTCGAGGCCCATAAACTCGGCAATCTTGATGAGTTCGCCAATCGGTTTTTTCTTGAGTTCGGTTAAGTTCATAGGTGGTCAGATAGAATCTAAAATTCTGAGGTACAGGTTGGAAAAGGGAGCAACAAATGTGCCGCGATCGTGCAAGAAACGATAGCAATTGGTTTGCACAAAACAATTCAGAGATCTGATTCGTTATATGAAGAGAGATGTGAAAAACAATTCTGTTGCCGAGCGGCATTTTATGTGTTGTGTGTTGTAAGAAAATGACAGGATTTGAGATCCTTTATTTCTTGAGTAAGCAATATAAGAGAGAACACAGCATTTGTCAATTTATCAGGCAAAAAAATACGCTGTATAAAACAGCGTATTTCCATGGGTTTTTATCGAAAAATATTAGATGTTTTCTTCGATGAAAGCTGTCAATTTAGATTTTGGTGCAGCACCGACTTGAGTTGCTACAACTTCACCGTTTTTAAACATTAATAATGCAGGAATATTACGGATGTTGTAGTTCACTGCAGTTTGTTCGCAAGAAGTTACGTCTACTTTAACGATTTTAACTTTGCCTTCAAACTCAGTTGAAAGTACTTCAAGTACAGGTGCAATGGCTTTACAAGGAGCACACCAACCTGCCCAGAAATCTACAAGTACAGGAGTATCAGACTCTAGTACATCGGCTTGGAAGTTTTCATCAGTTGTATTTACGATATTGCCAGACATGGATTTTGCTCCGGATTTAATTTTTAAGTTGACTCTATGCTTATAAGTATTACATAGCCAACTATAACAATGTAGGGGGTTATGTAAATTTTCGACCTGAATGGTCAGTTTGTCTAATGGATGATCACGATGCCGATGATCGTGTATGACTATCATTGCTTCAGATAAAAAAACGATAAGTTCCGTTCGAACTGCTCATAAATGGCTTTTAAATTGCATGTATGTGAATTAATCTAAGCACAATTCTGAACAGGTTTTTTTGAATAATGTCTGATTTTTTGATTGATGAAGAATTACTTGCTGCTATCGATATGGGATCGAACAGCTTCCACTTGGCTATCGCACGTGTAGACCATGGTGAAGTGAAAAAAGTTGCATCAATGTCAGAAAAAGTACAGCTTGCCGCAGGTCTAGACGAAAATAAAAATTTGACCGAAGCCGCACAGCAACGAGGATTAGCCTGCCTAGCACGTTTTGTAGGGCGTTTAAATCCTGTCCAAGCCAACCGTTTACGTATTGTAGCGACCAATGCCTTGCGCCAAGCAAAAAATGGTCATGAATTTATTCAAAAAGCCGCTGAAATTTTACCGAAGCCGATTGAAATTATTGCTGGTCGTGAAGAAGCCCGTCTCATTTATTTGGGGGTTTCACATACCATGGCAAACAGTGGTCGCCGTCTAGTGATTGATATCGGTGGGGGGTCTACAGAGCTGATTATTGGTGAAGAGTTTGAACCGATTCATACAGAATCTGTGCAAATGGGCTGTGTCGCTTTTACCAAAGCGTTTTTTGCTGATGGTGAAATTAACCTGAAAAGTTTTGATAAAGCGGTAAATGCTGCTCGCAAGGAAATTGCAGGTATTGCTAACACTTATAAAGCTGCGGGCTGGGATACTGTTGTCGGTTCAAGCGGTACGATCAAAGCGTGTCGTCAGATTTGTGTCAATATGGGCTGGAGTAACGATCAGGAAGAACTGACACGTGACGGTCTATTTAAACTCAAAGATAAATTGCTTAAATATAAGCATGTCAATGAAATGGAATTTGATGGTCTAAAAGAAGACCGTCGAGCAGTTTTGCCAGCCGGTATTGCCATTTTATATGCCGTCTTTGATGTGCTGAATATCGATAAATTGGTCTATTCGGATGGCGCATTACGTGAAGGCGTGATGTATGACCTCTTGGGTCGTTTCCAACATGAAGATGTTCGAGATCGTTCTGTACATGCGTTGATGGGTCGCTACAACGCAGATGTGAAACAAGCTGAGCGTGTAGTCAATACCGCGCAACAACTGTTTAATGGTGTGGCGACCGCACTGAATTTGACCAGTGATGACAGTGATTTACTGCGTCGTGCGGCATATCTGCATGAAATTGGTTTAGCGATTAGTCATAGTGGTTACCATCGTCATGGTGCCTATTTGTTGCAACATTCGGATATTCCGGGTTTCTCGCAAATTGATCAAAACCATTTGTCGCATTTAGTGGCGCATCATCGTCGTAAGTTACGCAGTGATGCACGTGTCGATGTGATGAAAGTCG
This sequence comes from Acinetobacter sp. YH12097, assembly GCF_013419225.1. NCBI lineage: Bacteria > Pseudomonadati > Pseudomonadota > Gammaproteobacteria > Moraxellales > Moraxellaceae > Acinetobacter > Acinetobacter sp. YH12097. The sequence continues at coordinate 71,387 of NZ_VPAN01000011.1, forward strand.
GTGGTAACAAACTTGTTTACTTATGTCTATTGCTTCGTTTAGCAGTTTTATTAAATCATAGTCGCAGCGATGAGATGCTTCCTGCCATTGAATTAAGCGTGGACAATGCGCAACAATGGCAACTTAGTGTTTCTGGTGATGCCAAACAGTGGCCTTTGTTGGTTGCAGACTTGCATGATGAGCAAGTGCAATTTAAGCATTGGGATATTGAACTGAATATCCAGTCGGAACAATTTATCAATTAACAGACCAGTTAAGTTAGGGATAATGATCGACCTATGAAAAATAAAGCAGCTCAATCTAAAGCCTGGACTACGGTTCAGATCGCACGTCATCCTGAACGTCCGCAGTTTTTGGATTATGTTGGCGAAATTTTTACAGAGTTCGATGCTTTGCACGGTGACCGCCTATTTGGTGATGACGGCGCGATGATTGGTGGTTTGGCTCGTTTAGATGGTCAGCCTGTGATGATCGTAGGTCAGCACCGTGGTCGTAGTACACGTGAAAAATTACAGCATAATTTTGGTATGAGTAACCCAGAAGGTTACCGTAAAGCACAGCGTTTATTGGATATGGCGGAGCGTTTTAATCTGCCTGTCTTTACCTTTATTGATACCATGGGTGCGTACCCAGGCGTGGGTGCAGAAGAACGTGGTCAAGCTGAAGCGATTGCAACCAGTTTGGCTCAGCTTTCTTCACTTAAAGTGCCTGTAGTGGCAACGGTATTGGGTGAAGGTGGTTCGGGTGGTGCGCTCGGTATTGGCGTGGCTGACCGTGTGATTATGCTATCTCACAGTATTTATTCAGTGATTTCACCTGAAGGCTGTGCATCTATTTTGTGGAAAACTGCAGAGAAAGCAGAACAAGCAAGTGAAGCATTGGCATTGACGGCAGATAAATTGCAGAAGATGGGCATTGTGGAATACGTGGTGGACGAAGCGGAAGGCGCACATTTAAACCCTGAAAAAGTCATGCAGGATTTGAAAGTGGTCTTGAAGCAAGCTCTAGAAGAACTGCAACCAATGGATGCAAACGAACGATGCGAAGCGCGTTATCAGCGTTTAATGAAGTTTGGCAGCGACAATTTAGGGCTGACTGCTTAAGTCAAATTCAGGCGCTGCCTGAACAAAGCCGATTTTTAATAGGATGTAGTGGTGGCATGGATTCCATGTTGCTGCTGCATCTTATGCCGTTTTTGTGCCCTGAAAAAATACGGGTAATTTATATTGATCACCAACTACAAGAGAGTAGTCACGCTTGGGGGGAGTTTGTACGTGCTCAGTGTGCAGCGCTGAATCTTCCATTCATCATACAAAAAGTTCAGGTTGCGCAAGGTAACCTTGAAAATCAAGCACGCTCGGCCCGCTATCAAGCCTTTGCCCAACATTTACAAGCAGATGAAATATTGGTACTCGCGCATCATCAGCAAGATCAAGCCGAGACACTGATGTTGCGGCTACTTTCAGGTGCGGGTGTCCATGGCCTTGCTGCCATGAAAAAATTCGATGTACGTGAAGATTTTGCTTTATGGCGTCCGCTATTGGATCTTTCACGTGAGCAAATTTGCCAATGGGCAGCACAACTGCATGTGCAAAATATTCAAGATCTCACTAATTTTGATACCGACTATGACCGCGCGTGGAGTCGTGAAATTCTATGGCCTGTACTCAGTGGTCGATTTCCTAAAATGCAGCAAGCCCTGAGTCGAACCAGTTATTTGATGCAAGATGCTGATGAAATTTTACACGAGGTGTTGCAACAAGATTTGGCAGCCTGTGGTTCATCGCAAACTTTATCTTTAGTGGTTTTACAACAGCTCAGTCTGGCACGTCAGCGTCAGTTGTTATCGCACTGGATGAAAGGTGAGGGGCAATATCGTCCAAGTTTTGAAATGGTACAGCGATTATTTTCAGAAGTGATTGGCTCACGCGAAGACTCGCAAGCGGCATTACACTGGAATGGATTTTATTATCTGCGCTTTCAACAGCAACTTCATCGGATTACCAAAGCGGATTATCTGCCAGCAGAATCCATTCAAGAGGTTGAGGTTATAACTTGTGTTGCAGGTCAGTCTCTCAAGTTGCCTACAGGCCATTTTGTGATTCAATCCTCAGAAGTTGGCTTATCACCTGAATTATTGGGGCAGCAACTGCAGATTCGCCCACGTCTTGGCGGTGAAAAAATTCATTTATATGGTCGTATCGGAAGTTGGCCGTTGAAAAAAGCCATTCAGCAGGCGCAAATTTTTCCATGGCAGCGTCATACTATTCAAATATTAAGCCGAGATAATGTTATGCTAGGCGTCTTTACGCCTCAGGGCTTTTGGTTGGCGCAGTCTGAATTTTGTACTCAAGCTGGCTGGCAACCGACATTATCTCTTAACGCTAAATCTGCAATATCGGATCTTCAATCATGAGCGCAATTCTAAATTGTAATATCAGTTTCATTGGTGGCGGCAACATGGCACAGGCTTTAATTGGTGGCCTAATTGCACGTGGTGTCCCGACTACACGTATTACAGTTTCAGATCCCGTAGAAAAAGTACGTGAGCTTTTGGCTGAAAAAGATTTGCATGTGACGGATGATAATGTTGCAGCAATTCGAGATGCTGATATTGTACTTTTTGCAGTTAAGCCTCAGGTGTTGGCAAAAGTTTTGGCACCATTACAAGGTTTGCTAGAAGGGAAGTTGGTAATTTCAATTGTTGCAGGTGCAGAAATTGCAACGATTTCAAAATTATTAGGCACAGAGCGTATTGTTCGTGTCATGCCAAATACACCTGCTTTAGTTCAAACCGGTGCGCATGGTTTGTATGCAGGTGAAGCGGTTTCGGCTGAAGATCGTGATCTTGCAAGTCAAGTTTTGGCTTCAACTGGTTTAACACTTTGGGTAAACTCTGAAGCGCAGATTGATGCGGTAACAGCAGTTTCTGGCTCAGGTCCTGCATACTTTTTCTATATGATGGAAAGTATGATCCGTGCAGGAAAAAACATGGGCTTGGATGAAAAAGTGGCTACAGCACTCACCTTGCAAACTGCATTAGGTGCCGCACAAATGGCGATTACCAGTGCCAACAGTCCTGCGGAGTTGCGTAAAAATGTAACTTCTCCAAACGGTACAACACAAGCCGCGATTGAAGTATTTGATCGTGCTCAGATTTCACAAAATATTCAGGCCGCTTTAGCCGCAGCGCAAAAGCGTAGCCAAGAGTTGGCACAAGAGTTAAGCGAAAGCACCAAATAATTCGATTTGATTTAGGAAAGTTCAAGTATGGGCTCTGCTCAAATTTTTGGAATCATTATTAACGTTGCAATTTTGCTCGTATTTTTCCGTTTTTTAATGCAGCTTGCTGCCGTGAGTCCATATAACCCTGTGGTTTTGGCAACAGTAAAAGCAACAAAAATTGTCGACATCTTTAGCCGAATTTTCCCAACTTTGGCCAAAGGTCGAGTGAATACCGCAGCATTGGTGTTGGTGGTGATTCTGTATTTGTTAAAAATGTTTGGTTTGATGTATTTGTCAGGCGTGGCGGTGAATAGTCCATTCCATCTGATCATTATGACCTTTGTGACCATGATTCAGGATTTAATCCGTTTCTGTCGTTACTTAATTTTTGCATCGATTATTTTGAGTTGGGTCGTGATGTTTAGCCAGTCACGTTCGCCTTATATTGAAGTGGTTCAAGAGTTGGCAGAACCGCTACTTGCGCCATTCCGTCGTATTCTTCCAAATATGGGGATGATTGACTTGTCACCAATTTTTGCGATTTTGGCATTGTTGGTTGCGGAAACCATTATGAAGCAAGTCGCAATTGCATTATTGACTGGTCTTTAATCTGAGCTAAGACGAGTTAAATTAAAAAGGACGCCGAGGCGTCCTTTTTTGTGGATTTAATATGTGGTGTAAAACAAGATATTTCTACTAACTAAGAAACATCTCACCTCCATCCCAACCTTCCTCCTATAAGGAGAAAGGTGTGAATGAACGTGAATGAATTAGTGTGCTTCGTCCCAGTTATTGCCTTGACCCACTTCCACAATCAGTGGAACGGAAATTTTCAACACAGATTGCATCACTTCAGTCAGTTGGGCAGACAGTTCATCGGCAATTGCAGCATCAACTTCAAACACCAATTCATCGTGTACTTGCAGTAACATTTTGGCTTGATCTTTCGGTAAGATTTTATCGACGGCGATCATGGCCAATTTAATAATATCCGCTGCAGAACCTTGTAGTGGTGCATTGATCGCTGCACGTTCAGCGCCTTGTTTCACCATTTTGTTGCTCGCCATAATGTCCGGTGTATACAGACGACGACCTAAAATGGTTTCCACAAAACCTTGTTCACGTGCGACTTGGCGAGTACGTTCCATATATTCCAAAACACCAGGGTAGCGTTGGAAGTATTTACCAATATAGTTACGCGACTCTTCTCGAGTGAAACCCAGTTGACGGGTCAAACCGAATTCTGACATACCATAGAGCAGACCGAAGTTCACCGCTTTGGCTTGACGACGTTGGTTGCTGGTCACTTCATCGAGTGGAATGCCCAAAACTTCTGCCGCAGTACGTTTATGTACGTCTTGCCCATGATTGAAGGCATCGACCAAGGCATGATCTTGCGAGAAATGCGCCATTAAACGTAATTCGATTTGCGAGTAATCGGCTGCCAATAAAATGCGACCTTCAGGTGCAATAAAGGCTTTACGGATTTGACGTCCAATATCTTCACGGACAGGAATGTTTTGTAAGTTTGGATCGGTAGATGACAAACGACCTGTAGCCGTTAAAGCTTGGTGGTAACTGGTATGCACACGATGTGTGTCATTATTCACTTGCTTTAACAGACCATCGGTATAGGTGCTTTTCAGTTTAGAGAGACCACGATATTCCAAAATTAAATCAGTAATCGGATGATCGATTTTTTCTAACACACTTTCACTGGTACTGTACTGACCTGTAGAAGTTTTCTTACCGCCTTTTAAACCTAATTTATCAAACAGAATCTCGCCGACTTGTTTTGGTGAGCTGACATTGAAGCTTTGACCCGCAAGATCGGTAATTTCTGTTTCTAAATTTTGAATGGTATTGGCAAATTCCACACCGAGTTGGTCGAGGAAGTCCATATCTAGCTCAATGCCGTTTTCTTCCATAGAGGTTAGAACACGGGCAACAGGCATTTCAATATTGTGCAAAATATTGATCAGTTCCGGATGGGCTTGTAACTTTTTATCGAGTACTTCATACAGACGATAGGTCACATGGGCATCTTCTGCGGCATAATGGGCTGCCGTTTCGAGCTCAATTTGGTTAAAGGTCTTTTGTTTTGCACCTTTGCCCGCCACTTGTTCGAACGTCGTTGTGAGATGACTTAAATACAAACGCGCGACGTCATCCATCCCATGACGTGTAGCCACAGAGTTAAGGACATAAGAGGCCAACATGGTATCGAAATACCAACCTGCCAAATGAATGCCATGATTTTCTAAGACATGTGCATCATATTTGAGATGATGACCAATTTTTTTTACGTCATTATCTTCAAGTAAAGGTTTGAGTTGATTCAGGATCGTGTCGCGATCAAGTTGTTGCGGTGCACCTTCATAATTATGCGCAAGCGGCACGTAATAGGCATCATGTGCATCTAAAGCCACCGAGAAACCTACAATCTGCGCCACGCGGTAGTCGAGGCTAGTGGTTTCGGTATCAAAGGCAAAACGCTTTTCAGTGCTCAGACGTTTAAATAACACATCCCAATCTTCTTGGGTCAATACCGTGTGATAACGAGCTTCACCAAGTAAATCATCAACACTGGTTTTGTCCGCTTGATCTTCCACTTCAGGTGCATTGGCTACAGTCGCCGTGGTGTTGATGGCTTTGGCTGCTTGTTTGTAGGTTGCACCATTGGGGTTGTTTGGATGATCTAATGACTGCAGTTGGTTACGGAATTCTAGTTCCGTATATAAATCACGCAGTGCTGGAATATTTGGATCGGCAAGTTTCAGATCTTCGTATTTAAGGCCCATGTCGAGGTCGCAAACGATGCTCGCCAGTTGGTGGTCAAGAGCAATTCCTTCAACATTGTCTTTAATGTTTTGACCGACTTTACCTTTAATACTGTCAACATTTTCTAAAATTCCGCCAATCGAACCGTACTCGGTTAAAAGTTTCGCTGCTGTTTTTGCGCCAACACCGGGTACACCACGAATGCCGTCAGAGGCATCGCCCATCAGCGTAAGGTAGTCAATGATTTGATTCGGCCACACCCCAAATTTTTCAAAAACGCCTTGAACATCCATCGGTTTGTCTTTGAAGCTGTCTTCTAAAGTGACACGCTCAGTAACGAGCTGCGCCATGTCTTTATCACCGGTGGAGATCAAAACTTGATGACCGGCTGCTTCAGCGCGTTTGGCTAAAGTTCCGATAATGTCATCGGCTTCAGCACCCGGCAACATATGCAGTGGGATCCCTAGAGCACGAATTAATGCATGAAGATATGGAATTTGTTGTGATAATTCTTCGGGCATACTTGGACGGTCACCCTTATAAATTGGGGACAATTCATGACGGAAGGTTGGTTCAGGTGTATCGAAAATAACGGCCATATGCGTCGGTTGAATACGACGCATTAATTTTTGGATGGCAGAAATGGCACCTCGGATTGCATTGGTATGCAAACCGGTTGAAGTGGTTAATGGTGGCAGTGCATGGTAGGCACGAAATAAAAAGTATGAGCCATCGACCAAGACAAATGGTGGCATGGATAATTTCCTAATCCTGAAAACGGTTTTATTGTACGTGATTTTTTGCCCGCACGCAGAGTCTAGATTGTATATGTAACTTACCGAATCACTGATGAATAGTTTTAATCCATCGGTCAGGCTCATGTATCATCAAAACATTCAGGAAAATGACGAAGCAGGTATGCTGAAACAGAATAATGAAATCAAGATGATTTGGTTGATGACGCTGATCATGGTAGGGATCGGGGCATGGTACTTAGATGTCCGAATCTTGAGTTATATCAGTGGCATCGGTTTTATGCTCAGTGTGATGAATTATGTCGATGATTTACAGCACGGCGCTGATGCACTGACCTTATCAAAACAACCATTTCAAGTGACATCAAAGGTTCCGTTATATATTGCATCGTTATTAACGGTCGTTGGACTGTTAACAGAATTGGGATATTTGGTTGCGATCGGGATTAGCCTGTGGGTTTATTTTTTTCTGCGTTGGCTGAAACGATTAGAACGTCAGCTGCATCTATTGCAAGGACGTGCGCTTCAGTCGCAATCCAGTCATGCGGCTACTTCAATATCAGCGTCGACAATAGACCGTCCTGAAAATTTTGATTCTGACAATACACCATCTGTGCATCCCGCGACGGCAATTGGTACAGCTAGACATCAGGCAGTAGTCAATTCAACGCCTTCTAATACACCATCCAAGTCTGCACCAAATCTATCTAGTCAAATTCAGCAATGGCTTTTCCAAGGCAATCCCGTGTTAAAAGTGGCGGTATTGGTCTTGGTGATTGGCGTGGTGCTCTTACTTAGATTTGCCACAGAGCACTGGCAACTAAGCTTGGCCATGAAACTGCTGATCGTGAGTTTGATCAGTGCTGGTGTTGTCGGGCTGGGTTTTTGGCTACAAACCAAAAATCGAAGTTTTGCCTTAGCGCTAGAAGGTCTAGGTCTTGCAGCGCTGTTTTTGACTTTATTTTTTGCCTATTACAATGCCGTGATTTCGGGCTTTAGCATAGCCTGTGTACTGTATGCAGCGCTTATGGCATTGACGATTTGGCTCAGTTTGAAACAGCAGTCGGTAGAACTGGCAATTATGGCAATGCTGATCGCCTATCTTGCTCCATTTACCTTGCCTGTTCGTGATGCAACTGCAACGGAATTTATTGCCTATTATCTTGTAATTAATCTGGCTGTTGCGGTCATGAGTACTTTAAGACCGTGGAAATATCTGAATCAAATCGCATTTTTGATGACGGTGATCATGGGGGGTGGATATGCTTTTTACCACGGATACACCACCGAACGGCAGATGATGAGCGTGCTGGTTTTAGCCCATGCCGCGATTTTCATCTGGCTTGGTTTTCGTTTTAGCCAGTTATTGGCGAAACAAGATCTTGCGCATTTTCAGCTTAAACCTGCCTTGGATATTGCACTGATATTTGCTGCACCAGTGCTTGCTTATCTGGCATTGTATTTGATGTATTTTGAGGAAACGGTATGGCAGGCGGGGTATAGCCTGTTATTCGCAGCGCTTTTTGCCGCACTGTATAGCATCAGTAAACGCAGTGCTGTGATCCCACTGATTGCACAAAGTTATTTGAGTTTGACCTTAATATTCTTGGCATTGATTCCACCAATAGTATTGAAAGAGCAGTGGAGTGTGATTGGCTGGGCGGTTGAAGGTGCATTGATTTTTATATACGCCCTATACAAGCAATCAAATATCAGCCGTTATTTAGGCATGGCGCTCTTGGTGATGGCAGGTTGTTCAAGTCTATACTATTTGGTTCAACTGCCACATTTCCCTGCACAGATGTATTGGGGCGTGTGTTTAAGCTATTTGGCGGCCATTATCGTGACGCATGCTGTTCCTGCATTTCATAAACAACTTTCAAGTTCGAGTATCGCTTTTCAATGTGTGCAAATGCTCTCAGCAACCACCATGTTCATCATGTTGCTCTTAGATTGGTTGCAGACTAGCCATCAATTGGCCCTGAGTCTATTTATTGTCAGTGTGGCCTATCTGATGGTGAATGAAGGCTTGTTAAAACAAAAAGCTTCGTGGAGTTGGTCCATCATTAAATGGACGGGTCTAGTGCCTGTTTATGTGATGGGGCTGTACCAAGTCATTTCAGTGAGTGAGAACGGTCAGTTACTTTGGCATTCAACGATGGAGCAGATTTATTTTGCATTCGCTGGGCTGTGCTTGACGCTGCTTTGGCTACGACCATTACTTGGTGTGCGTGAAGAAAAAGAATGGGTCAGTCTCGGAATTTTGAGCAGCTTGGCGTGGACAAGTCTGACGCTGATACCCGGTATGCCATATATCAGTGTGGTAATTTTGCCGCTATTATTTTGTGCATGGTGTTATTGGCAAGCCAAAGAACCTGTCTGGAAAATGTTTTGGCAAGCGCGTAGCAGTTTGTTTTTGGCTTTGAGTTGGATCATCAGTTCGCAATTATTTAGTCAGCAGGCCTTTGTGGGATATATCTTGCCGATACTGAATCCATTTGATGCGGTGAGTTTGCTGTTGTTGGCGGCTTTTTTATGGATGCTGAATCAACAGTTAAAAGCTGGTTTAGATCGTAGCTTGGCTGCTGTGTTGAGTGTCCTTGGGCTACTTTGGTTAAGTAGCTATGTTGTGCTCCGTGCCTTACATATATATCTGGATACGCCTTATAACAGTTTAGACATTTGGAGCGATGAGACCATTCAACTGAGTTTTACTATGCTGTGGGTGTTATTGGCTTTGGTGAGTATGCGCTTCGCCACTCAGCGCCAATTACGTTCAGTTTGGCTACTTGGTGGCAGTATTTTGGTCTTGGTTACTTTGAAATTGGTCTTGCTGGATTTATCTCATGTCGGCACTCTCATGAGAGTAATTTCATTTATGGCCGCAGGTTTTGCCATGCTTTTGATTGCCTATATTGCCCCTATGCCGAATGACAAGATTGAACCATAATGAAATTCTTAAAGGTACGAGATCACTAAGCTGTACAGGTCGATGGCTATAAAAAGTGGATGATAAAAAAGCCCTGCACATTTGAAGATATGCAGGGCTTTTCATATCAAGTCGATAGACCATTATTTGAGTTGAGGCTCTCGTTGAATCTCTTGTGCATTGGCATATTGATCGACGTCAGCATCGCTTGCTTGTGTAGAAAGCGGGTGGTCAACAAAACCCATTTTCGGTACAGGGATTTCAATTTTATTTTCGACAAAGGCATTGCGAATCCGTTCTTGCATTTCATCACGGACTTTTAGGAAATTCTCTCTTTGACACCAAATGGCAAAAAGCAATTCAATGGATGACTCTCGAAAGGCAGTGACGGTCACGGCAGGTTTAGGATCGGCCAAGACCAATGGATATTTACTGACGGCATCTAATAAAACTTCACGGACTTTGATGATGTCTTCATGAAAGTTAATCGCAAGGGTAATTGGAATTCGCCGTATTGGAAACTTAGACAGGTTATGTACAGGTGCCCGAATCAGTTGTTCATTCGGCAAACGGACATAGACATTGTCTTGCGTGAGTAACTTGACCGACAACAAATCAATCGAGATCACTTCACCTTCAATGGTATGCCCGCGAATCAGTGTCAATTGAATGGTATCACCAACCTCAAAAGACCCTTCACCGATCAAGAACATCCCGCTGATCAGGTTGGATGCGGACGTTTGCGAGGCAAAACCCAGTGCGACCGTTAAAATACCTGCTGCACCCAAGAAGACGCTGAGTTTAAAGCCGGCTTCTTTTAAACTGGCCATCACAAAGATTAAAAAAATGAAATAGAAAATCCCGCGACGCCAAACCAACTGCTGATGGGCATTGAAACGCATACCTACAGTGCGGATAAAGGTGTTTGAGATAAAACGTGCAATCAGAAAGCCGATGACTGCCAGTAAAACAGCCACCAATAATTCTGTCAGCCGATCAGTATTGAGATTGGCGACCATTCCTTTTAGGCTGCTGGTAATTTCTGTCGAAATATTTAAATCTGCCATGGCTCACCGTTAGAAAAATGAATCAAACATATTGAACAGCACATTGGCTGACTCGCGTGGCGGATGCAGATAAATCACGTCACCTGCTTGTGGCGGTGTACGGTTTTCAATTTTGACCCGCGGCGGTTTGTCATGACCCTCATGCACGACCCGAATTTGTGAAGTCCATAAACGTCCTGTACTTTCACTATAAAATAATGGCAAAGCCGGTACAGGCACATTCATACGGTCAAAGCGAATCTGTTGATTACTCACGTTATGAAACTCAATAGGGGTTACAGCACGAAAAGCACGAGGTTTGAGTTGTTTAAGTTCTGTACGACCATCAACTGCTGTGGCATAGCAAATTTCACCCATTCGATGATTCGGACCAAACCAGGTATCTTTTGGTAGAATAACAGGTATATCAAACAAAGGTTCTCTAAGACCTTCGACAAAACCAGCAATCCAAAGCGGTGTGCTGATATATAGCGTTCCGCGCTGTCCAGCTGGAATATAAATCGGATCGACTGGTTTAATCACCACAGACCGATCGGCCAAACGTGGCATAATTTGAATTTTGTCATGTGTCTGGCGGAACATATAACGTTCCATTTTAATGGGCTGTGGAAAACCAAATTCAGGGTCTTGAATCGGATGCCATTGCTGCTCATAGTCAAACTGAAAGGTCGGGCGATGGTATTCCATACGCCACTCTTGCATGCCGCGCGTTACACGGAACAATAAAGACCCAAACTGCCAACTGCGCGGGTGATTCAGTTCAAATTGATATTCCCCCCACCATTTACGTTTTGGGGATTCCTTTTCAGTCAAATCATTTTCTAATGGCAATGCGTATATCCCTTGTCCTGATAAATCCTAAAAACAGACTTCACGCTGTCAGATGCTTAGAGTACACTCAAAACAACTTTTTTCATCATTATAATGCGTGATGCAAGTACTTAAACAATTACAAATACCATATAGTTTTGCCAAACGTCATGGCGTATTGCTTCGATATGAGGGTGATCAAGCTTTTATTGTACGTCGTGACAGCACGCCACTGTTGGCTTTACAGGAAGCACGTCGCTATTTAGGGCATCCTGCACAATATCAATTATGTAGCGAGCAAGAATTTAATCAATTACTCAGTGCAAGCTTTGCCGGAGACACCGGTGAGTCTCAACAAGTGGCAGCGGGTCTGGAAGATCATCCTGATTTACTTAGCCTTGCGGACTCTGTACCAGAAGCTGAAGATTTGATGGATCAGGAGGATGATGCGCCGATTGTACGGTTAATCAATGCCTTATTGTCTGAAGCGATCCGTGTCGGGGCTTCAGATATTCATATCGAATCTTTTGAAAAAAAGCTGTCTGTCCGCTTACGTGTCGATGGTCAGTTACGTGAAATTGTGCAGCCACGTCGTGAACTAGCACCACTGTTGGTGTCACGTATCAAAGTCATGGCCAAACTCGATATTGCAGAAAAGCGAATTCCACAAGATGGTCGTATTTCACTACGTTTGGCGGGCCGAGAAGTTGATGTTCGTGTATCAACCTTACCATCTTCCTATGGTGAACGTGTGGTGATGCGTTTACTCGATAAACAAGCTGGGCGTTTAAACATGACCCATTTGGGCTTGATGCAGCATGACTATGATCGATTGAAACAACTGGTACATCGTCCGCATGGCATTATTTTGGTTACGGGACCAACGGGTTCGGGTAAAACCACCACCTTATATGCGGCATTGTCTGATCTAAATGATGGTTCAAAAAATATTTTGACTGCGGAAGATCCAATTGAGTATCAACTTGAAGGGATCGGGCAGACGCAGGTCAATACCAAAGTGGATATGACCTTTGCTCGTGCATTAAAAGCCATGCTTCGACAAGACCCAGATGTGGTGATGGTCGGGGAGATTCGTGATTTAGAAACTGCTGAAATTGCAGTACAAGCGTCATTAACGGGCCATTTGGTACTTTCAACGCTGCATACCAATACAGCAATCGGTGCAGTGACCCGTCTTAAAGACATGGGGATTGAACCCTTTCTACTGTCAAGCTCATTGATAGGTGTGGTGGCGCAGCGTTTGGTTCGAACCTTGTGCCGTCACTGTGCGACTTGGCATGATGCCGATGATTTTGAAAAAGACTTATTTAGGCATCTCGATGCATCGGCTGAGTTAAAATTGCCTCAACCTAAAGGCTGTGAACAATGCTCGCATACTGGATTTACAGGGCGTACCGCAATTTATGAAATCGTCCCGATTGATGAGCAAACACGTCGCCTCATTCATGGTAATGCTGCTGAGTTTGAGTTAGAAAATCATGTACGTGCAAATGCGGGTTCAATTCGTGATGATGGATTGCGTAAAGTTTTGGCAGGTAAAACCACCATTGAAGAAGTGCTCAGAGTGACGAATGAAGCGGCTGAATAGTCAGTGTGAAATATAAATAAAGCCCCGAAGCCTGTGTAAGGATTCGGGGCTTTGCTTTAGTTAATCTTTTCAAAATGAATTACAGCATCATATGCTTTGTCTGTCAGAGTGAGGTGAGTTGCATCACTCAGTTTCATTTCAATGCTATTACTCTCTTTATATTTCAGAACATCATTATTCACTTCGGCCATACCGGATGAAGCACTAGAAGTGCGCTCAGTATTATTTTTATCGAGCCAAAATTCGTCTTTAATTTGGTAGTCATCGCCTTGTTTGCTAATGGAAAGTTTGCGTAGGCTCTCCGTGTCAGGTGTTTGTTTCCATTCCCCTGAAAAATCAGGCGCAGGTGTTTGGCTACATGCGGCTAAGGCCAAGCTTAGAAAAAGCATCGAAAAGTATGTTTTCATTGTAAAGTCCTGAAAATGATTTTAATTTTTTATGGATGTATAGTTAATTATAGTTTGAATATTAAACATTTTTTAAATTTTATTCATTATTCTTTCTATCGAATGTCTCATAATTTTTTATTTTAATTTGAACAAAAACAGCCCAAAAATATGGGCTGTACGGTCTTTCACTTACCACAAACTGACAACTTTCTTCATCAATTCAGCACGAATGGGCGCGGTTGGGTTACCTGCATTGCGCTGCGTTTCATTTTCATAAAACTTTTGCCAAGTTTGAACCATCTCTAAAGTGACATCTTGAGTTTTAAGCTTTTCAACGTCGGCTTTGGTGATGTTGGCTAAGCACGCTGCAGCACCTTCTGGGCCTGTACCCCAACCAATGATGCCTTGACCATAGGCAGGTAAAGACATGTTGTTCGGTGTTGGCGGTAGCGCAAGACGTTGAATATCTGGATTGACCAAGGATTTAATGTGAGGACGGACTTTTTCAGACAGGGTTAATTCGGCAAAACTTAGTGTAGATGCGCTGATGAGCAATGTACTGATAAGGAGAGGTTTAAGCATCATAGATCAACAAATGAATGTAAATAATAATCGTTATATATTTTAGCAAGGTTTTGGTAGCTGAATAAGAATATTTAAATGCATTGGAAATGGATAAGGCTTTATTTTGAGCTCAGCTGTAGATGTGTAGAGGTCAAAAAACTCAAAGCACTATTTTATAAGGAATTAAAACAGTGCTTTGTATAGATAGGTACAAATGGATTTAAGTCAAAACATTTAAAGTGACATTAGGGTGTGTTGACATTTACAGCCGATAAATTGAGCTAAAGAGGCAACCATATAAATATACAAGCTAAAGCAACAGCGCTTTGATAGTTACGTTTTAGCTTATCGTATCTTGTGGCAATTCCTCTAA
>NZ_VPAN01000012.1:0-82358 GCF_013419225.1 Acinetobacter sp. YH12097
AGCAAGTAACTTGGACCAGTGTTGATCATTTAGCATTGTTCGAGGCATAGCGAGTGTAAAATTGGGTTTGGCGATTTAATTTTACTATCTCGCTATTTTTTTAATCAACAAATGTCAACAGACCCTAAAATCGACCATGCATATTTGCATCAAGCCATTGTGAAAATAGGCAATCACATGGCGTTTTCCTGTGGTTGATTTGTTTCTAAATGCGTCTATTTCAAGTATCTGCTTCAAATCGCGTTATAACTATTGTTAGACAATAACAGAGAAGAGGCGAGAACGATGACAACTGAAAATAAAATTGATCAATTGAAAGATAAAGCGTCAGAGTTGGGTGATGATCTAAAGCTCAAAGCCAAAGAGGCTCAACTTGAAGGTGAAAAAGCACTCGATGGTACAAAGCATAAAGTTGAAGAACTCAAGCTTGAGGGTGAAAAAACCTTAAATGACGCCAAACATGAACATGCAGAACAGCATGCTGAAACCAAAGACCGTCTAGAGCAGTTAAAAGCAGAAGCGAGTCATAAATTTGATGAAGCCAAAGTCAAAGCCTCCGAACTTAAACATGAGGCTGTCGAAAAATTTGATGAACTAAAAGTGCAGGCGACAGAGAAATTTGACGAGTTAAAAAAGAAAGCCACTGACACACTGCATAAGTTTAAAAAAGATGACCAAGCTTAATTGGGGCTGATTAAAAAGCCGTTCTATAAAGAGCGGCTTTTTTAGGTTTCATTGCTTTAATCCATCTAAATTTTCAGTCTTAATATTTTTGACTTGATCATCGACTACGGTAATCACGTAGCGCATATTGGCAATTTCGTAGGTGTAATCTACCGCCAATTTTGCAGGCAGATTTTTCTCTTGCAGCGGATAGGACACCATTTTCATCGGAGAGGCTTGCATACGCGAGCGCATGAGATCGAGGCTATCACCAATCGCTACAGTTTGTCGGTCAGGTGTTTGAATGGCTTCAGTCATAACTTCTGCATGGGCTGCTGAAGTCAGGAGCATCAAGGCACATAAAGCCGTTTTATACATATTCTTCTTATACACAGTCTTCTGATACATCGTCATCCCCATTTTAAAAACTAAAAAGCACAAAATGTGCCTTTAGATTGCACATCCATCACTATAATTATTCTGTTGAAACGATTGAAATATAAACTGAAATTACGCTGTAAAAGTATGGTTGATATGTAATCAATTTAAAATTTAATGGCTTTGGTTTAGCCGCATAGATCAACTATAAGGGCATTTTAAGTGGCACACGCTTGAAAACTTGCTTGAAAGCTGACTAAATTACTCACTGATGTTACGCAGTAACATCAGACGCACCGTTTGCTTCAAATAAAAGAATGATACGCGGTAAGGTCATCCGCAAGTGTTTGAGACAGGACTCCTTCTAATCAAAAATGGTTTTGCGATACTTTGAATAATTTGACGCTAGTGAACGAGTTTTGCGGATGACAATGGTTTTGGGTACTTTTGCCAAAACAAAAGTACCTCCAGCCGAAGGCTAATCTCTTTATTCAAACCCTAGATATAAGACTCCGTTGAATAGACTTAAAAATCATTTTTAAAATGCGAAATTACTTTTAGGTGCGTAACATCAGTTACTCAACTTTATAAGCTTATAGGGATAAGTCATTCATCTCCCTCTTACTCTGTGGCAGATGAACAGGTAAACTATCGCTATTATCTTTTGATGTTCCTGTTTGGAGACAACATAATGTCGTGGCTTTCTTCTCTAAAATCTGTGTTTTCACCCTCCCAAGAGGTGAAAGAAGAGGAAATCCAACAGGTTTTACAAAACTACGTACTTCCCAATTCAAATAATGCTTTAAAAGACCGTATTACACAGGTAAATGTGCAAGGTCAGATCTTACAGATCACGATTAATACCTTTCCTTCAGAAGCCGATGACTTGCAAAAAATCCATGACGATTTGGCTGATGCGTTGGAAAAATGCGGCATTAACGAGCTGAATATGCATGTGATTCAACAAAAAACAGGGCATAAATCTGAAGGTGGTTGTGGTCATCATCATGCAGAAGGCGAAAGCTGTTCTAGCCAAGAAAAAGCAGAGAGTTCAGCAGCAAAAAGCCAGTTACCTCCAGTTGTGGATGCGTCTGCGAAAACACCTGAAGCACCTGCTGAAGTTGATCCGAATAATCCGCCGATTCAAAAAGCGGCTCCACAACAACGTGATGTACCGAAACATCCACGCATTAAAAATGTCATTTTGGTGTCATCTGGTAAAGGCGGTGTGGGTAAATCGACCACCACTGTGAACTTGGCGCTCGCATTACAACAGCTAGGTTTAAAAGTTGGGGTATTAGATGCAGACATCTATGGTCCAAGTATTCCAACGATGCTCGGCAATGCAGGCCGTACGCCGATGATTGAAGCTGAGCAATTTGTTCCTATCGAAGCCTATGGTATGGCTGTGCTTTCAATTGGTCACTTAACTGGGGATAACAATACACCAGTGGCTTGGCGTGGGCCGAAAGCGACAGGGGCGTTAATGCAGCTCTTTAATCAAACATTATGGCCTGATCTGGATGTATTGGTCATTGATATGCCACCAGGCACAGGTGATATTCAGTTGACGCTTGCACAGCGTATACCGGTGACAGGTGCTGTGATTGTGACGACACCACAGAACGTTGCATTAATGGATGCGACCAAAGGCATTGAATTGTTTAACCGTGTACACATTCCCGTGATGGGCGTGGTTGAAAATATGTCGACCCATATCTGTTCGAACTGTGGGCATGAAGAGCAAATCTTTGGCACAGGTGGTGGTGACCAACTTTCAGCCCAATATGACATTCCGCTCTTAGGTCGTTTACCGCTGAATGTACAAATTCGTGAAAATGCCGATGCAGGGAAACCGTCTGTGATTGCTGGTGATGATGCTGCTGAAAGCTATATGGCGATTGCGCAAAAAATTGCAGATGCATTACCTCAGGCTGAAAAAGATAAAAACCGTATTTTCTAAGGCTTAACTGAAATTTAAGTTGATCGTATTAAAATCTGGCTTCGTGCCAGATTTTTTTTCTTAAAAGACCCATTTTGATTTTTTTATAGGCAGTTGGTTATTTTGTTTACACAATGCTACATTGTGTACATATGTAACACTATATTTTAGCGCTTAATCACACTCATTAAATTATCTTGATAAATAATGAGTTAACCAAATGAAAATTTTAGTCAAAACTCTTGTTCTTGCTGTGAGTACAACCGTGTTCGCCGCTTCTGCAATGGCAAATACAACTGCTCCAACTGCGAAACAGGTTGCGGGTCAAATTGCGCAACAAAAAATCGCAGCAAATTCAGATGTACAAAAAGCGGTAAAAGCAAAGTCTGAAGCTGAAGCGAAAGCGGCAAAAAAAGTCAGCGATCAAAAATCAAAATTGACTGCAAAAGAACTCAAAGCGAAAAAAGCAGCTGAAGCTAAAGCAGAGAAAGCTGCAAAAGCCAAAGCCAAGGCAGATCAAAAAGCTGTTGATAAGAAAGCAAAAATTGCAAAAGAAAAAACCAAAGCAACGCAAAAAGCACAAACTGCAAAAGACTTGAAAAAAGCGATTGTGGGTTAATCACTGACTATTGATTTTTCAGTGCGCCTGACTCCGGTCAGGCTTTTTTTTTGCCAAATCTCCTCTGTTACAAGGGGCTTAGCATTGAAAAAATATAGAGGAACAAATAATTTTAAATATTATTTGAAGTCATTAAAACCCACCCATCAAATGAGGGTACGCCTTAGTCTAAGAAATTAAAAAGCCCGGTAATTACCGGGCTTTTTAATTGGTTTTTTAGGAGGAAAGAGACGGGTTTGCTTTACGTTTAGCAGTGATAATATTCACCGTAATTGCGATGATGACCATGATAATGCCTACAATATCTGTAATGGTTTCTGGAATAATCATACACAGCGCACCCACACCTAAAAAAATACGCCAGAACCAGTTGAGATAAGTCTTGAAATAACCTTCAACTGCGGAGCCTAAAGCGAGAATTCCTATCACTGAAGTGACAGTAATACTCACTATAGTTGTCCATGCAGGAAAGGCAAATTCTCGAGCATTGACTGCAACATTGGTGGTATCAATCATCAGCATGGCAGGGTTATAAACGAATAAAAATGGAACAATAAAACCAGCAAGAGATAGTTTTAAGGCCTGAAACCCAGTGCGCATTGGATCACCGCCTGCAATTCCTGCGCCCGCAAAGGCGGCAAGGGCAACTGGTGGGGTGATGTTTGCAAATAAACCAAAATAGAACACAAACATATGCGCGACTAATACAGGGATATCAAAGTTTGCGAGTGCTGGTGCTGCCATGGTGGCAGTAATGATATAGGCCGGAATAGATGGAAGCCCCATGCCTAAAATCATCGATGCAATCATGGTTAAAAATAAAGTGAGAAAGAGACTACCTGCACCTAAACTCATAATTGAAGAAGTCATTACTGAACCAAAACTTGTCAGACTTACTACGCCGATAATAATACCAACGACAGCACAAGCAGCCATCACAGATAATGATTGTTTGGCTCCATCAACGAGCGCATCTAAAATATCTTTTACACCCATTCGTGTTGATTTTCTTAAAGCTGCTACAAAGATGGTCAGGACGATGGTGTAGACAGCAGCATAGCTCACAGGAATATTTTGAAATAAGAAAAAGACCAGTGCCAAAATTGGAATAAGTAAATGTCCACGCTCTTTTAGAACTTCTTTTACTTTAGGTAAATCAGCTTTAGGTACGCCTTTCAGATCATCTTTACCCGCACGGAAATGAACTTGAGCCATGACGCCAAGGTAATACAATAAGGCAGGTAATAATGCGGCTAGTGCAATCGTGCCATAACTCACGCCAGTTGTTTCGGCCATAATGAAGGCACTCGCACCCATGACTGGCGGCAAAATTTGTCCACCGACGGATGCACTGGCTTCAACGGCACCAGCAAAATTCTTGTGATAACCAATTTTTTTCATCAATGGAATGGTAAATGAGCCTGTGCCAACAACATTGGCAACAGCAGTTCCATTAATACTGCCCATAAATCCACTTGAAATTACAGCAACTTTGGCAGGACCACCTTGTTTATGACCCGCCAATGCCATGGCAAGATCATTGAACAATTTCCCCATACCTGATTTTGCAAGAAAAGCACCAAAAAGGATAAATAAGAAAATAAAAGTGACGGATGCACCAATTGCCGAAGAATATAAGCCTTCGGTTTTTAAATACATATGTCCGAAAATGTCGCTGATGGTATAAGGGCGAGTAATTAATCGATCTGGCAACCAATCAAAGTGACTGATAAATGTATAGGTCAGGAAAATTAAACTTAAAATGGGCAGCATCCACCCCATGACCCGGCGAGTTGCTTCTATGACTAATACCACACTCATAATTGCAAACGCGATATCTAAGGTATTTGGAATACCACCTCGAGTGGTCATAATAGATTGATATTCTTTCCATAAATATAAAAAACTGAAGATGGAAAGCAAAGCCAAGAACCAATCGAGAAGTGAAATATGCTGTCGGGAGCTTGTTTGACGAGCTGGATAGAGTAAAAAAATGAGTGCTAGGCCAATAGCGACATGGGCTGCACGCTGTATTAACTCAGGTAAAGGATTAAACGTAATAAATAAATGAAATAATGAATAAAAGATCGCTACAAATGCAACAAAGTAGGTAACAGATTTGCTCATATTGATTCGAGTAACAGATTCCCGATCAAATTTTTCTAATATGGCTTGTTGTTGTTTCTCATCGAGTTGTTCTAATACAACTTTATCTTCTTTGGAATTCATAGGCATTCTCCAATCCACCAAGACTTCCATTTGGGTTGATATTGAACCGAGATGTTGACCAAACTATAGTCTGGGTAACTTTGAAAAATAGACCAAATTTTTTGGTCAGCGAGGATCGTGCCTTGCATATTTCTAGAAATCACCCAGTTGATTTCATCTATATTTTGATTGACCCGCATTCTAATCACACCATTTTTTTGAAACTCAATGGGATAATTTGAGGGTGTACCTGCACCAAATGAAATCAAATCGGTGTGGCGCAGTAAAAACTTATTCTTTTGACGCTGATATTGTTCAGACCAAGCCGTCTTTTCTACTGAATGCTTCCACTGTAAATCAAATTGATCAGTTGAAATTTTGCATATATCAGTTTCAACTCTAACCTGCGTATACAGTGTTGGATAGCTAGCATAGATTAAGAAGAACAATATAAAAAATGCAGTATAAACTGCATTTTTTTGAAGCTTATTATTTTTTAGCCACTTCATCATAGTAGCGTTTCGCGCCTGGATGTAGAGGCGCTACAAGGCCTTGTTGAGCACCTTCAAGCGTGATTTCTGTTGCTGCTTGGTGTGAAGTTGCCAATTGAGGCAAACTGTCAAAGAAAGTTTTTGTTAGTTTGTAGACATCATCATCCGATATATCTGTGCGAACAACTAATGCATTTTTAATTGCGGCAGTTTGAATGTCCGCAGTATTGCCATATGTGCCTTTTGGAATAATCATCGGTAAGAAATAACTTTGATCTTTAGCTATTTCTTTGACTTTATCTGCATTGATTGAAACCAACTGTAGATCAAAGCTTTGTTGAAGTTCCATGAGTGATGAATTTGGAATGCCACTAGTCAGGAATGCTGCATCAAGCTTGCCACCTTTTAAAGCATCAGCGGCTTCAGCATAGCCTAAATAATCAACTTTAATATCTTTATAGGTGATTCCAAAACCATTCAACAGTGTACGTGCATTTACTTCTACACCTGAATTTTGTGCACCTACAGCGATACGTTTACCTTTCAAATCTTCGATATTTTTGATCCCTGATTTTTTAGAGGTTACGATTTGTACGTAGTTGGGATAAAGCGCTGCGACTTGGCTGACATTCTCAACTTTACCATTTGCGAAACTTCCTGTTCCGTTCAGTGCTTCTGTTAAGCTGTCACTCATAACAAATGCCATTTCAACTTTATTCTGTTTCAGAAGGTTTAAGTTTTCGACGGATGCACCTGTAGTTTGAGTCTTAGAATTTACACCAAAGGTTTTGTTATAAATTTCTGCAAGACTTGTCCCAATCACATTGTAAGGTCCTGATGCCCCACCAGTTGCAATGGTTACGAACTTGGTTTGAAGTTTGTCAGATGTAGCAGTTTCTGCGCTTTTTCCTTCCGTGGTATTTTTTGAAGTAGATTGATCATTTGAGCAAGCAGTAATACACGCCAAAGTAACCGAGAGTAACGTGAGTTTTGTCCATTGGTTCATAGAAACGTCCTTTTACACATAAATTTTGAATATTGATTTGATGAGTTTTAATTTTAATTTCCACTACTCAATTGAACATAACTTAATCAATTATTTTTGAAAAGTATTTTTTTTTGATTTTTTAGTCTCCAATAAATAATGGTTATGCGTAAGAATGGCATGGAGCTATATCGTTTATTTTAATAATATTTTGTTACGTGTAAAAACTGTAGGGTATACATGGAATCATGTGAAATTTCTTTTATAAATATAAGTTCAAGATATTTCTTTGAATTGTAAGGTGCTCTGAATGACTGTTCAGCTAAGGTTTTGTTTTTCTATTTAAGTTACTGAATTTATAATTAAATAAGGAGTTTTTTATAAGCATTTCTATTTTTTATTTTGCTAATACGAAACAACTGAATTAATCTTCGCGGATTAAGTTTGAGGTCAAAGTATGATTTCATGGTTTTTTATTGGTCTAGTTATCAGTATTTTGTTAACGCCGGGACCAACCAATACGCTACTCGCATCTTCGGGTATTCAAGTTGGGCTACGTAAATCATTCCGACTCATTCCAGCGGAAGCCTTTGGTTATCTTATTTCGATTAGCCTATGGGGTTTTCTCATTGGTAAAATTTCCGTACATCTGCCTTTACTGCCGACCATTTTAAAACTGTATAGTGCTGGCTATATTCTATTTTTGGCTATGCGATTATGGCGTACAGCAACTGTTGCTGAAAATTTTAATCAAAAGGGCATTCGTGCACGCGAACTCTTTGTTGCGACGTTATTAAACCCCAAAGCATTATTATTCGCATCTGCGATTTTTCCTGCATTGGCTTGGCAAAATGCGCAGTATTATGTAGCTCACATGCTGATCTTTTTGTTGTTGATTGTTCCTATTGCATTTTTTTGGACCTTCCTTGGTTCAGTTTTGGCATCGAATAAAATTAGTTGGCTCAATCAAGCCAATTTACAACGAACAGCATCGCTAGTCTTGGTTAGTTTTTCGATACCACTGAGTTATTCTGCGATTTTAAAACTTTAAATTGATTTGAAAATGACTAAATCCGCTTAGTTCGGCAAAGCTTATTTTCATTAAGTTGGATTTCAGTTAAAGTACCACGCAATAATTGATTTAAGTTTTTGGATAGAGATAAATGGCTATTAAGTCTGATCGTTGGATTCGCGAAATGAGCGAAAAACACGGCATGATTGAACCGTATGCAGAAAACCAAGTCCGTTATGATGAAAATGGCGAAAAGCTTATTTCGTATGGCGTGTCGAGCTATGGTTATGACGTGCGCTGTGCTCGTGAATTTAAAGTCTTTACCAATGTTCATTCAGCAATTGTTGACCCTAAAAACTTTGACGATAAAAGCTTTATTGATATCGAATCAGACGTTTGTATCATTCCGCCAAACTCGTTTGCACTAGCACGTACAGTCGAATATTTCCGTATTCCACGTAATGTGTTAACCGTTTGTTTGGGTAAATCAACCTATGCTCGCTGCGGTATTATTGTCAATGTGACGCCTCTTGAACCAGAGTGGGAAGGTCACGTGACTTTAGAATTTTCGAATACAACCAACTTGCCTGCACGTATTTACGCGGGTGAAGGTGTCGCACAAATGTTGTTCTTTGAATCAGACGAAGTGTGTGAAACCTCTTATAAAGACCGTGGTGGTAAATACCAAGGTCAAACCGGTGTGACTTTACCGAAAGCTTAATCCTTCGGATTTAGTTTAAAAAAAGCGGGCGAATTAGCCCGCTTTTTTGTTGGGTCATTCATCGGAAAATAGACCATTCGGTGGGGAAGTTTTTGCAATTGAGTAATTATTCAGCATAATAAAAAGTTAAGTGACTGGTCTATCACAAGTCTCCATTTAAGGAATAAATGGGCAATAACATCAAAGCCAGTTCTCAGGAATAAATATAAGAGAGATGCAGAGCATCTGATAAAAGGAAGGTAGAGATGACTCAATTCACCCAGGCTAAGTTATTCCGCCAGAGTTGCTTAGCAGCCGCAGTCAGCATGTTTGCTGCACCATCTGTTTATGCGCTTCAAGATTTATCAGATGAAGCACTTTCAGCCACAACAGGTGAAGGTGTTGCACTCACTTTAGAAAATTTCAAAATGGTCTTTCAAGGGCCAAATGACCGTTCTACGGCTTCTAGTTATGCGTCTGGTATGGTTGATCCAGGGAAAAGCGATACAGGTTTTATTCGGATTATTCCTACAGGTGAAAACTATGAACAATTAGGCCAGCGTGCTTACGATAAAATCTATAAAGCTGCATATGTTGATGCCTATCAGCAAGGCCGAGTTACGGGCTATAACGGTGTTTATGACTCCACTTTCTTAAGTTCTAAAAGCACCTATGAGACCAATAATGCTACACGTATTACCAATGAAACCATAGCAACATATTCAACAGAATATCGTGGCCGATTAGTACAGTCTTATCTTGAATCACCAACGATGAAGGCATATTACGATCAGCGTTATGCAGATTATTATGATGGTTCATCGTCTGGTTTGAAATTAGAAGATGATGGTACAACGAAAGAATCAATTACACCGTGGTTAAAAGAAAAGTCTCAAGCTGCTGCTTTAAAAAATACCTATGAAATGATTGAGTTACTATACGGTAACAATAGTACGGGTAATTTACCTACTGGGTCTACGTTTTATAAAAATTATGTCTCAGGAAAAATTACACGTTCAAATCTTATTGATCCAACAAAAGATGCTCAGTTAAATGCCAAAGCTGCAGAAACCCTCAATCAGTTGGCAACGGACTATGCCAAGCTTGAAGCTCAAAAGGCGAGTGATTCAGCATTAGCAACGGTGAAAAAAAATGCTGAAATTACAGCAAAACAAATTGCCTCGACTGCGACCGTATCGAGCCTCAGATCGAAAGCAGATGTATTTATATATGGCTTAGCCCTGTCCAATAGCAAAGATAAAAATGGAAAAAGTTCATTAGCAACGCGCTATACAGACCAAGGATTTAATTGGGGTACAGCAGAAAACCCATGGCTTTTCCATGCGGGTAATCAAGATGTTGAACAATTTGCGAAAGATAATAAGGGGAATGTTGGTTACTTAGCGATTGAGGCACCATTAAAGAAAATTGCGGCAGATGATGCATCTAACAACATCAAGCTTGGTTTGTGGATGGATGTATTTTCACGGTCGTTGAATTCAAGCAATGTTGTTGATCCGATTACCGGTGCGCCGACTAGCGGCTTAGATAAAGACTATCGTTTACGTACTCAAATTGTTGCGAATGGCCTGAGTTTTAATGGATCACAAGTTCGAATTTTTCAAACCCTAAAATCTACAAATACAAATTACAACCAAACCTTAGGTTTAGCCAGTTTAATTCGTATTAATACCAATGATCGTGCTGAGTCACTGAGTATCAATGATGGAGATTTGGATGCTCGCGGCATGCGTATCAGTACAGCTGCACGCCCTGAATTGGATGATGGAACAGCAGCGACACCAGCGATGGATCGATCTGCAGCTCCAATCTTTCATGAAACTGAAGGTCTATATTTATATAGCCCAAATATCAATTTAGTTTTAGGAAATATGTATCAGCCCTTTATTGTGGGTTCAGAAGGTCGAAATATTATTTTGGAAGTGACACGTATTCCAAATGTACCTTCTATTTACAGTAAAATTTATACTTACTATACGGATATCGCTGGTAATACCACAGGTACATCGGGTTTAACTGCTGCAGACTTTAAAGGTTCAACCTGTAATGTCTATAGTTGTGGCACGGAGTTAAAAGCAAACTCTTCAGATGCGACAGCACTATATCAAGGACGTAATGCAACACACAGTAGCATTGCGATCGGTACAGTAGAGCGCTTGCCTGGTAATCTGTTGAATGCAAAAAGTACGGATACTGCGACAGGTGTGGTGTTTAAAGGTGTCAATGGACAAAGCACGAATTTAGGATCTGTTGCCATAGATGGCGTATTGATTCAGCACTTAAAAATAAGAACAACAGGGCTGTAGGAGAAATCACATGTATAAAATTTTATGCGCTGTTGTTTGTGCTGCACTGACACAAACTCATGCAGGTTTAGTGTCTATGGATAATAGGGAACTTACCGCTGCAACCGGTCAAGGCGGTGCAGATCTCAGTTGGACGCTTTCATTAAACCATCAATACGCCAATGATATGTCGAAAAACAACATTTCTATCATGGATGCGAATGGTAAAACTACTCAGGCTTTTTATGGATATCAATGTTCATCCAATGAGTTTTGTCGCTTAGCTCTTGCACCCAATAATCATGTGGATGCAAATGGTAATAAGAAATGGTTGGTGTTTAAACAGTTTCAAGGAACGTTACAGATCGATCAATTTTCACTAGATGGTGTGACGATTATCAATCGTGAAGGTAATCCACAAACGGCTATGCAGTTGACATTTTATGATGATAAGCCATTAAAAATTAGGAATTTAGGCTTTGCTACGTTGGCGGTGGAAACAGGTACGACAGGTAAGGAAGGTTATGAGAATACCAGTACTTATACGACCTATACCGAAAAGAAAGCTGATGGAACAACTTCAACTTTAGCTGTGCCTGATTTTGATCGTGGTTCAGAACAAGGATTTATGGGTGTTAATGTGCACGGCAACATGCACATGAGTGGAAAGTTAAACATCTTCAGTTTTAACTGCACTGGAAATGGTGCAGGTCGCTGTTAATCAGCTGTGACTGAATATAAGGATATAGTGATGAAAAAAATAACAACTTTAACGGCACTCGCAACCAGTATTTTACTTGCTCAACACGCCTATGCTTTTGAAGCGATGACCGATGAAAGCTTGGGTGCAGTTACTGGCCAAGATGGTATTTCGATTACCTATGAAGTTTCTAGAGTCAAAGTTGATCAGTTAAATTGGGTTGACCCAACTGACCAAAATAAGATGAAAATGGGTTTGCACAATGTACAAATAGATGGTGTTGGGCAAAGCACCATTACATCAAAATTAGATTTTGATGTTGGGACTACGGATGCTGGTGTAGGCATGCGTATAGCTGCAAGTGTCAGTCCATTTACGGCTGTTGCACAAAATATTATGCTGCTGTGTCAAGGTGCAACGTGCCAAACGCATACGCAAAATTTAGGTTCACTTACGATTGCAACATCTTCACCTTTAAAAGTATTACTTGAAACCAGCAATGGTCTATTTAACCGTAATGATACGGCGTATATGGAATTTCAATTGCAAAATGCCAGTATTAGTCATGGTATGAATGGACATAGCGTAACCTTAAAGGACTTTAACTTTAACTTTGCTGGTTCAGGTTATATGTATGTTGCAGCTGATGAAGGCATTGTTCTCACCACAAAATCCACAGGGAGCAAAGATCATACGGTCAATTTGGGGCGGGTCAAGGACACATCAGATGTGCATAGCTCACGTAGCGATGCCACAAACCCCGGCGTTAATATCGATCTACGTTACGGTACCGATGGTGGTGCACAGCGCAATTTAATTCGTATGGGAGCATCGGGTGCTGTCACTAATGCACGAGTGGCCTTAAATGCCAATCAAGACGGAATTAAAGATTTTGGTCTAGCAACGAAAGCTTCAGGATATGAGTCTGTTGGTTCAGGTGGTTTACATTTAGGAGTGCGCGCGGATTTTACTTCAAAGGATGATCCGAGTCTTGTTGCAGGTCAAGCACCGACAACCTTAGAAATTGGCCATACGGGTATTGGTAGTTATGCCATTGAATTTTCTAATTTAACGTCTTTAGTTGCTGATAAAAATGCCTATATTGATTTTGGCGATATTTATATCAATACCATTCAAGCCAAAAGCCTTGATTTTCTGGTAAATGATAAATTAAAAGCGACATTAGGCTTAACCAATAATGTTTTAACCCAGAATCTGTCAAATCAAACGGCGGGTGGAAATTTTGCACTAGTGGCGATTCGTGGTATGGATTTTCAGTCCATCGCGCGTACCGCACGATTTATTTCTGATAACTCAATTGCTGCAATTGCAAGTAATGACAACAGTTGGGGGATTGGTATCCCGATTTATAATATGAATGCCAATGTTGCATTATCAGAGAAAAAATACAGTTATAAAAATGCGGCTGAAAAATCAGGTATTGGCTATAACCTTGTAATGAGCACAGATGGTTATGGTGTTGATAAAAAAACAGGAACACCAAGTACAACTTCCATTATTTTGATTGATGGTAAAAAAGGTATTAATGGTCAAGAAGTCAATTATTATGCAGGCTTACGAAACATCAATGCCCTTATTCAATCTGATGGTGTGATTGGTTATGAAAATGATGGCATCTATGTACGTGCAGATAATTTATTGATTGCAGCTAATGCCGAGTTAGCGATTGGTCAACTTCCGGGTTCAACCTATAACTGTGCGACTACAGCTTCTGCCAAATGTGGGACTACAGTACCTTTAGATAATTTCTCTAAACGTGATGATGTGTTGACGAATATTGCGTTTAAACTTGATGGTAAAGGTGAGCTATTTATAGTACCGGGCCTAAATGACAGTGCAGAAAATAATTATTTATCTTTTCGTGGAAGCTTTGAATTTAAAGCATTAACAGATGCTGAAAAGAAAGATCAAAAAGTTATGGGAAGCTATTTAAGTTTGATGAATGAAGATGTAAATGCCAGCGGTGTCGTTTCAGCTTCAAGTATCAATATTAATAAAATGCAGGGCGATCTAGGTTTTGATGCTCGAATTAAAATGAAACAAGATTCGGTAGAGTTTGATAATCAGGTGAAATTCAATCCAACCAATAATATGTCTAAAGTGTTTCGTGCAGAAGTATCGATGTTAACAAATGGCAATATGCAAAAGATGGCGGATATAGCCCTAACCGGTGGAACAATGCGAAGCACCATGGGGATTACTCCACGCTAATAATATTAAATCAATAACAAATAAATAAAATAACGAACAGGGAATTTGTTATGAAAAAGAAGTTAATCAGAGGTTTGATCTTCTCGACATTTGCGATGAGTAGCTTATCTCATGCAATGATGGCTTTAGATGATGAAAGCTTATCAAAAGTTGATGGTCAAGCATTACTCTCCATGGAATATACGCAGGGGTATAATTCTGTGGATGAGAGTGGACAAGCCGTAGACCAATCCAATGTCGGCTTTTATAAGCTTGGTTTAGAAGCTGAAATGGAGCTCAATGCCAATATTAAAAAGCTGCAATTGGGTTGTGGTGGTGCAAATGGCTCAGGTGCTTGTGATATTGATATCGATCATATTTCATTGAGTGGATTGCCTGTAAATAGCAATTATACGTCTGATGAACGTGCGGCAACTTCTGCTTTGTTGACCAATCCTTTTATCGAAATTGCAATTAAAGATCCCAAATCAGCTGCAACTCGTGAAGTGATGGGCTTTCGTCTGAGCGCTGAAAAAATTTCTGGGTTAATGACATTAGGTACAGAAAATAGTAATACACCCAATGGTATCAACACCTTTAGTGGGTATATGAAAACCAAAGCGTCTGCGGGTGTTGCAACAACTGCCGAGCGTGTGATGGACTATGCTTCTACGCAGCAATACATTGAAGGGGCAGTTAAGGGGACATTATTTGGTGCTGAAGTTGATCTACCG
This sequence comes from Acinetobacter sp. YH12097, assembly GCF_013419225.1. Classification (NCBI taxonomy): domain Bacteria; kingdom Pseudomonadati; phylum Pseudomonadota; class Gammaproteobacteria; order Moraxellales; family Moraxellaceae; genus Acinetobacter; species Acinetobacter sp. YH12097. The sequence continues at coordinate 14,950 of NZ_VPAN01000012.1, forward strand.
CTTCACTACAAATCAGATAATTATTCTTTTAATTTAAAATCAACCACAGCACCTTTTACAATTCCAGCCACTGTCGTGAGCGGGAATAGAATTAAGGATAATATTGCGGTATTAAAAGGCACAGGTACAGTTGATCGTCTAGATTTTAGTGGTCCATTAGAAGCTCAGATCTCTCTACTTGGGTTAAATATTAATTTGAATAAAGACGTAACAGGCTATCTTACTGGACTACAAACCGATATTACGGTAAATCAAAGTTTAGGTTTGATCCATGCACTTTATCTAAATAACCCTGCTTCGTTATCCTTACAAGCTCAAAAAATACTCTGGCCTGGTGCTGCAGTTGCAGCAGAAAGAGGTTGGTGGTTGGCGATGGAAGATGAGGTCGATTTGGGGAGTATTACACCTTCAGATAAAGTGGCGATTACGGATGAAGTGTTGAAACAAACGATCGCTGGAATTAACCATGACTTAAGTACCAATGTTCGTAATTGTGGAGATTTAATCTTTGGTTGTGTTGCAGGTTCGGCTTTAGATGTTAAAGAAATTAAAAACCCGTCATTAATTGATTTCCCATTAAACAATTTAAAACTTTCTGGACAGGAGTTTCGTTCTAACTGCTTCGGCGGGCTGAAATTCTGTTAAGGCTTAAAGTATTTAATATAAAAAAATCCCGCACTTAGCGGGATTTTTTTATATTTAGCGCAAATTATTTTGCAATTTTCGCTAAAAGGTCTTCTTTACTGAGGTTGCTTGATTCTTCATCACGGCGACCTTTGTACTCAAATGTACCAGCATCCAAACCTTTCTCACCAATAACGATACGGTGTGGAATACCTGTTAACTCGATATCAGAGAATTTAACACCTGGACGTTCATTACGATCATCTAGAAGAACATCATAACCAGCAGCAGTTAATTCTGCATACAGTGCTTCAGCTGCTTCTAACGTGCGCGGTGATTTATGCGCATTCATTGGCACAATAGCAACTTCGAAAGGAGCAATTGCAGACGGCCAAATAATCCCTTTGTCATCGAAGTTTTGTTCAATTGCAGAAGCAACAACACGGGTTACACCAATACCATAGCAACCCATAGTCACAACGAGAGGTTTGCCGTCTTCACCTAAGACTTTACAGCCAAGTGCTTCAGAGTATTTTTGACCCAACTGGAAGATATGACCAACTTCGATACCACGTTTAATCAAGATTGTACCTTGACCGTCTGGAGAAGGGTCACCTTCAACAACATTACGAAGGTCATAAACTTCGGTGTATTGTGCATCACGTTCCCAGTTTACACCTACAGCATGTTTATCGACTTGGTTTGCACCAGCAACAAAGTCTGAAAGTACAGACGCTGCACGGTCAACAATAACTGTAATGCCTTTTTGGGTTAAGCCTTGAGGGCCACAGAAACCAGCCGTTAAACCTAAGTCAGCCAATTGTGCTTCAGTTGCAAAGGCCAATGGAGCAGCAATTAATGGGTGTTTTTCAGCTTTAATTTCATTCAGTTCATGGTCGCCACGTAGGAATAAGGCAACCACTGGCGCAGCTTTACCTTCTTCAGCAACACCTTGAACCAACAATGCTTTTACAGATTGAGCAGGTTTTGATTTAAGGAATTCAGAAACATCAGCTATGGTTTTTTGATTTGGTGTATCAATAATTTCAAGTGCTTTAGTCGGAGCAGCACGTTCACCAACTAGTACGGCTTCAGCCATTTCTACGTTAGCAGCATAATCTGACTCTGTAGAGAATGCGATGTCATCTTCACCGCTAGACGCAAGGACGTGGAATTCATGAGAACCCGAACCACCAATTGAACCTGTATCCGCTTGAACTGGACGGAAATTTAAACCTAAACGAGTGAAAATTTTGCAATAAGCTGCATACATCTTGTCATAGGTTTCTTGTAAAGAAGCTTGGTCAACATGGAAAGAATAGGCATCTTTCATGATGAATTCACGTGAACGCATCACACCGAAACGAGGGCGGATTTCGTCACGGAATTTGGTTTGTACTTGGTAGAAGTTTGCAGGCAATTGCTTATAGCTTTTCAATTCATTGCGAGCAAGATCTGTAATCACTTCTTCATGTGTAGGGCCAAGTACAAAGTCATTGTTATGACGGTCTTTAAAACGTAAAAGTTCTGGACCATATTGTACGAAACGACCTGATTCTTCCCATAAAGATGCGGGTTGAGTGACAGGCATCAGGACTTGAAGTGAACCAGCACGATCCATCTCTTCGCGGATAATCGCTTCAACTTTATTTAATACGCGAACGCCCATCGGCAGCCAAGTGTATAAACCTGAAGCCAATTTACGAATCATCCCGGCACGAAGCATAAGCTGATGTGAAATAACTTCAGCATCGTTTGGGGTTTCTCTTAACGTTGCAAATAAAAAGCGACTCGCGCGCATGGAAACTGTCCTAAAAAATTAAGCGTTAAAGTGGAGAGTATACAATAAAAAATGAGGTGAACATTTCCAAAGTCACCTCATTTTAGATTTTGTCATTATGACATGATTTTTTTGGCCTGACGTGCAAGGAAGTTTCGGAAATCATCCAAATAGGTAAAAATCACCGGTACAACCACAAGTGTTAGTAGGGTAGAGGTAATCACCCCGCCAATCACGGCATGTGCCATAGGCGCACTTTGTTCACCGCCTTCACCCAGACCAAGTGCAAGCGGAACCATACCCATCACCATTGCACTGGTGGTCATTAAAATGGGGCGTAAACGGGTTTTACCTGCTTCAATAATCGCTTCATAACGATTTACCCCATGATCCATGGCTTTTTTAATAAAGTCGATGAGTAGAATTGCGTTCTTTGTCACCAAGCCCATGAGCATAATAATCCCGATAATGGAAAAGAGGTTCATGGTTGAATTAAATAAGAATAGGGCTAAGAACACCCCAATCAATGATAAGGGCAATGACGCCATAATGGCTGCAGGGTGAATGAAGCTATTAAATTGTGAACCCAAAACAATATAAATAAACACAATAGAGAGCGTAATCGCTGTCATTGCATAACCCGCTGATTCAGCCATATCTTTATTGGCACCTTGCGTGACAAAACTATAACCCGGTGGCAAGTCGAAATTTTTCTCAATCTCATTGATTTCGGCTCCAATATCACCCGCGGGACGACCTGCCGTGTTGGCTTCAACCATCACTTCACGTGCCAGATCACGACGGTTAATTTGTGAAGCACCGAGTGTTTCTTCAAAGCTAGCCACACTTGCCAATGGAACCAAGATAGGTAAGCCTGTGGCATCGGTTTTTTGCGATGTGATGTACATGCTTTGAATGTCTGTTGGTAGTCGACGCTGATCTTCAGTGAGACGTAAATTTACATCATAGGTTTCGCCTTTATCATCCTTCCACGTTGTTACATTATCCCCCGCAAGAAGAGGGCGTAACACATTGGCGATCTGATTGACGGATAAACCTAAATCACTGGCTAAAACGCGATTGATATGTACACCTAGCGTCGGTTTAGGTTCTTTAAGCGAGCTTTCTAAGTCGACAATACCTTCGACTTTGGCAACTTCAACCAAGAATCGATCTGAAATGCGTTGTAACTCATCTAAGTCAGGGCCTTTAATCGAGATCATGACCGGCTTTTGACCGCCCGAAACTGTTTCATCAGCTGAGGCAATCGAGGTAATAGTAATTCCTGCCACATGTTTTAAACGTGTACGGAATTCATTGTTGAGATCCGTTAAGGTTTGACTACGCTCCGTACGTGGTGAAACGGTGACACGAATGCTGGCATGGTTTTTGCCGCGGTCAGTAGCACTATTAATGGCACCATAAGTGGCTTTGACTTCTGGATGCTGGCGAATGATACGATCTACTTGCTTAAGCTTCGCCTGTGAATATTCAAGGGTTGCATCAACTGGTGTTTCAAATTTGATCCGAATTTCACCTTTGTCTGGTACCGGTACAAATTCGGTTCCGATCAGTTTGGATAAACCCAATGCACCAAATAATGATGCAACGGCGATTAAAAGGGTGATGAGACGGAACTTTAAAGCAAGCTTGAGTAATTTTTCATAATGATGGCTTAGGTTGTCGAGTTTGCCCGAAATCCAGTTAAAGAAGCATTTGATTTTTCCCGGCTTTTTATTAGGATCGTGGCGCTCTGCCCAGTGAGCAGACAACATCGGGTCAAGGGTGAAACTCACAAACATTGAAATCAGTACAGCAGTACTGACGGTTACACCAAATTGATAGAAGAACCGCCCAATAATACCGCCCATAAATGCCACAGGTAAAAATACCGCGACAATGGTCAAGGTCGTGGCCAATACAGCTAAACCAATTTCTTTCGTGCCGTCGAGTGCGGCGGTGACGTGGTCCTTGCCCATATCGGCATGGCGGACAATATTTTCGCGTACCACAATGGCATCATCAATCAGGAGACCGATACTCAGCGAGAGAGCCAGTAGGGTCATCATGTTGATGGTAAAACCAAAAATCCAAACAAAGGTGAGGGTACCTAGTAGCGAAATCGGTAGGGTTAAACCTGTAATGGCTGTCGAACGAAATGAGCCGAGAAATAACAATACAATGAGTACCGCAAGTACTGCACCTTCAATAATCGTACGTGCCACGTCTTTAATGCTGCCACGAATACCTTTTGAAGAATCAACCACAATTTCTGCGGTCGTGCCTTGCGGCAATTGCTTTTGGATTTTACTTAAGGTTTTACGGGTATTATCAACAACCTCAATCACATTAGAGTCCGAACTTCTCAGAATGTCGACAGCGACGGCTGTTTTACCATTCAGATAAGCACTCGACTCCATTTCAGCTTGGCTATCTTCTATTTCGGCAATTTGTTTGAGATAAATCGGCGCGCCATTTTTATTGGCAACCACTAAATCACCGAATGAGTTTGGGTGAATAACCCGAGATTTAATTTCGACCACCAATTCTGAGTTCTTTTGTTTTAAAGTCCCCCCCGGAACTTCAATATTTTCAGATTTTAGGGTGTTTATAACTTGGTCTATCCCAATCCCGAAACTTTGTAATTTTTGCGGATTTACTTGAATACGAATTTGACGCTGTGCATCACCCAATAAATTGACCGTACCGACACCGGGAACCGTTCTGAGCTGTGGCACAATCCGTTGATTCAGATAGGAACTCAAATCACGTAAAGACATGTCCTTCGATTCAAAAACAATCGACATAATTGCACTGGCAGTAGGGTCATAACGTTCTACGATGGGGTCATCAATTTCATCACGAAATTGTGCGGTTACTGGTGCAATTTTATCTCGAATATCCTGTGCAGCTACAGAGGACGAGACATCTAGATTAAATTCGACAATAACCGTGGATAAACCTTCACTGGACTGTGAAATCACTTGCTTGAGGCCAGAAATGGTATTGATCTGATCTTCAAGTTTCTTAGTGATTTCAGATTCGACAGACTCAGGAGAAGCACCTGGATAGTTGGTGTAGACCACAACAAAAGGGAAGTCGACATCAGGAAATTCCTCAACGCCCATACGTTGCCAAGAAGCGAGTCCTAGCACCATCAGACAGAACATCATCATGATGGTGAAAACAGGATATTTCACACTAATTCGGGTTAACCACATAACAACTGTCCTGCCTTATTCTTTTAATTTTGGCTGATACTTACATCTTGTTTGATATCTGAATCATTAAATTTAATTCGGCTGATCAGATCACTATTTTGTAAGCCCTGAACAATCGCGGTGTTATTGCTATAATTCTGATTCAAAATTTGTACAGGCACTTTGGCAATTTTATTTTGACGAATGACCCAGACATAAGGTTGGTCTTTTAGACTTTGAATGGTATCGAGTGGAATTTTTTGGCCTGAAATATTATCGGTACCTAAAATGTGACCTTCGACAAAAGCACCAATACTTAATGATGTAATGGTTTCATTTGGGGCTGCAAAAAATTCAATTTGACGACTAGCCTGATCGGCAATTGGTGAAATCCGACTGATTTGTGCTGTGAGTAAATTGCTATTGCCTTGGATGTTATATTCAATTTTTTGTCCAATTTTCAGTGCAGCTTGCTGATCACTTGGTAATTTGGCTTGAATTTCTAATTGGTCTGGATTGACGATTTCAAAAAGGGTTTGTCCCGCAGCAACCGTTTGTCCCGGTTCAACATCACGTTTGGTAATCACGCCTTGGATAGGGCTATAAATGGTGCTGTCTTGATTGGCTTTACGTGCAATATCGACATTGGCTTGTTGGGCTCGAACATTTTCCAGTTGAGCTTGGTAATCGACACGACTTTGTTCAAACTCTACTTTGGAAATAAAGCCTTGATTTAGCAAACGCTGTTTGCGCTCCATCATCAGTTTGGCTTGATTGGCTTGAGCTTGTGTGGATGCGAGGTTCGCTTGTGATTGAGCAAGACGTGCTGCGTTGTCTTGATTATTTAAATGCACCAACACTTGGCCTTTGCTGACACGTTGTCCGACCTCTGCATTAACATTGGTTGCAGTCGCAGTGACTTGGGCTTGAATACTGCTCTGATTGACTGCCCGAATGGTGCCTGTAAAGGCTGTTTTTGAAATGGCGTTGCCTTGTTCGATCGTCACCAGATCTTGTTGAATCAATTCAATCTTATTTTCTGGTTTTACACTTTGCTGCGGATCTTCTTTTTGACATGCAGCCAAAGTCAGGCTTATGCAAAGCAGGCTAAGCTTTAAAAAAGGGGATGATTGCTGTGCAGATTGCATAATGGTCCTTATATCAGCGGTCTACAAAAGCAATTGAATAACAAGTTTATTCCATCGCTTTTAAACGCGTAATAATTCTGTCGTATTCAGCTTCTGTATTTCGATAGCGAGTTTGTAACGATTGAATGTATTCTTTTTTCGCCACCATATTTTTTTGATTATTATCCAACATTGTTTTTAATTTTGCCGGAACGGTTTCACCTTTTCGAAAATGTTCACGTTCTTGGCGAACAAATAATACACGATCATTTTGTAATTGTTTTAATTGTTCTTGTTCAAACACGATCTGTTTACGTATACCAGTCAGTGCATCACGCTTTTTAATGGCCGCAGTTCGGCTATTGGTATAGGCTTTTTTAAGTTTGATATCTGAAGCTTGCTGACGTGCTTGGGCAGCACGCTGAGGAGCTTGTCTAACGTCCGCTTCAGCATTGTAGGGGCGGTTACGTTTAATCACTTGCATATTTTGATCAAGTGCTTCATAACCATAGCGGATGTGATTTGGTGTCACATTGGTACTGATGTTTGCTATGCCTTTACTGTCATAGTAACGATACCAAGTCGCCTTTTGTGGTTGCTGCGTATTGGTTGGTGCAGCAAATAAAAGCGGGGTATAAGCCAGTAAACAAGTCGTCAGAATGACTTTTTTTGAGAAATGTTTAAGGCCAATCAAGTGAATTTTTTTTGTAAACGGACTCAACCTTGTACTCCCCAGTTTAAAGTTGACTAAATTACTTATTTTAAAGTAATAATCTTGCTATAATATGCTTAATTAAGACAATTAAATACTATTCCAAGTTAAAAAAAAATCGTTGGTCATCGGAAAGTGTGAAGCAGTTAATAAAAACAAGAAATCTTGTGTGTTTGCGCAGAAAATGTTCATTGAAAACGCAAGTAAAGATATGTTAAAAATGTTCACAACTTGTAAATAATAATGCTGCTAACTTAATTGTTTGTACATCCTCAATGGGTAGGGTCAATAAATGGACGATAAATTCCAAAATCTAAAAGTCATGGTAATTGATGATTCAAAAACCATTCGTCGTACGGCCGAAACGCTGCTTCAGCGTGAAGGATGTGAAGTCGTCACTGCTGTAGATGGTTTTGAAGCACTTTCAAAAATTGCAGATGCGAATCCAGATATCGTATTTGTCGATATTATGATGCCACGTCTTGATGGCTATCAAACTTGTGCCCTGATTAAAAACTCTCAAAATTATCAAAATATTCCTGTGATTATGCTTTCAAGTAAAGACGGTTTATTTGATCAGGCGAAGGGTCGTGTTGTGGGTTCGGATGAATACTTAACGAAGCCATTCAGTAAAGATGAATTGCTGAATGCAATCCGTAATCACGTTACAGCTTAATTAGATTTTTTATTTTTTTGGGGAAAAAGCATGGCACGTATCCTAATCGTTGATGATTCACCAACAGAAACTTTCCGTTTTAAAGAAATTTTAGGTAAACACGGATTTGAAGTGATTGAAGCTTCAAATGGGGCAGATGGGGTGACAATGGCTCAAGCTGAGTTACCAGACTTGGTCTTAATGGATGTGGTAATGCCGGGTGTGAATGGTTTCCAAGCAACACGTCAAATTGCACGTGGTGCGACCACCAAACATATTCCGATTGTCATTGTAAGTACCAAAGATCAGGCAACTGACCGTGTTTGGGGTAAACGCCAAGGTGCTTCTGATTATCTAACTAAACCTGTAGACGAAAAACAATTAATTGATGTGATTAAGCAACACCTCAATGCAGGATAAAGCTCTATGGCAGCAAATGGATTTATCGAATTACTTCGAATCGCAAAACGAGGAAACAAAAATTATGTTTCCACTGAAAATGAAGTAAACCGATGGTCAGGCATTGCTTTTGAGATGATGGGGCAATATTACGTTGCTCCTTTAGGTGAAGTAGCTGAAGTGATCTACCCACCAAAATATACGCCAGTTCCCAATACCCAACCTTGGGTGATGGGACTAGCCAATATTCGGGGACGCTTACTTTCTTTGTCTGACCTAGCACAATATATAACCGGTCATCGAAGTAGTTTTTCACCCACTCAAAAAGTTTTATGTATTAGTCATAATGACCATTATGTCGGTTTGGTAGTCGATCAAGTTTTGGGTATTCAACACTTTAATAAGAAAAGTTATTTTTCTAAACATAATGAGTTGGATCGAAATTTACAGGAATATTGTCAGGGGTATTTCCACCAGCATAACCAGCAGTGGAATGTATTTCTCTTCAGTCGTTTACTGCAAAATCCCAAATACATGAACGCATCTATAAAATTTATAAATTAATTGTCGCGCACGAACGAAAGAAGGCGTAATCGGGGAGAAGCTGAATGGGCTTTAAACTTAAAAAGAAAAATACGGGTGAAAGCACCAGTGGTCGTAAAGGCGGTAATGCTTTTCTGGCAAAACTGCAATCACAGACAGATCAATTATCTCGAGTTTTTGGTGATAGTGAAAAATCCAAACCATTTATTTATGGTGCGATTGGTTCATTAGTACTGGCAACGATCATTTTATTATACCTATTCTATAGCGTTCCTCGCGGTAACCAATTAACGCAAAGTTTGGGTGAACTCCGTCTTCTTTCGCAAACAATTTCGCGTCAAGCAACTGAGGCAACTGCTTCAGGTACTGAAGATGCAATGAAAAAATTAATTGCTTCTCAAGATTCGTTCAAAGAAAACTTAGAAACTGTAAAAGATATTCATGCAAATACCGATGCGCTGAAATCTGTAGATACGCAGTGGGCTGAAGTTTCAAAAAGTATTGACTTGATTACTTCGCAACAAAAAATCATTAACAAGTTATATGACACGAACATCGCGATTGGTGAAACCATTCCGGGGATTCAGGCTGAATATAACTTGATGGTCGACCAAATGGCACGTCAAGACATGCCTTCGAACCAGGTGGTTATTGCGAAAAACCAAGTATTCATTGCAGAACGTATTTTACGTTCGATCAGTTCGGTACTTTCAGGTTCTGATAGCTCACGTGAGTCTGCGGATGACTTCAGTGCCGATACTGAAACCTTCGGTTTGTACTTAAATGCTCAATTGGATGGTAGTACAGAGCTTGGTGTACAACGTATTGAAAGCCCTGAATTACGTGAGTCACTTGAAGGTATTAAAGCTGAATATGATGACGTATTGAAATCAGCGGCTGCGACGATTTTGAAAAACTCAACGCAAATTGTGAACGTACGTAAAGCATCTTCACAAATTTTTGCTGAGTCAGACAAATTGTTGGGTAATTTAAATCAATTGTCTTCTAGTACTGGTCTGAAAACCATTTTACCTGCGGTACTGTTGATTCTTGCTTTAACTGCCTTCTTGATCTGTGTGTTCAAACTTCTTTCTTTACGTGGTCAATCGGATAAATTCCGTGTAACTCGTCTTCAAGAAGAATATGACCGTAACCAGAACGCGATTTTACGTTTACTCGATGAAATTGCCGATCTTGCAGACGGTGACTTACGTTCGTATGCGACGGTATCTGAAGACTTTACTGGTGCGATTGCCGACTCGATTAACTTCGCAATCGACCAATTACGTGACCTTGTATCGCGTATTACAGAAACTTCTCAAGAAGTTGCGCAATATACGGCGAATACGCAGGGTATTACCAACCAGCTTGCAGAAGCATCTGAACATCAGGCGCAAGAGATTGCTGGTGCATCTGCCGCGATTAACGAAATGGCAATGTCGATTGACCAAGTATCTTTGAACGCTGAAGAATCAGCTGTTGTAGCAGAACGTTCTGTACAAATTGCTGCAAACGGTGCAGATGTCGTAAACCGTTCAATTGAAGGTATGGACACGATTCGTGAACAGATTCAGGAAACTTCAAAACGTATTAAACGTTTGGGTGAGTCTTCTCAAGAGATTGGTAACATTGTCGCACTGATTAACGATATTGCCGACCAAACGAACATCTTGGCATTAAACGCAGCAATTCAGGCGTCGATGGCGGGTGAAGCAGGTCGTGGTTTCGCCGTGGTAGCGGATGAGGTACAGCGTCTTGCGGAACGTTCAGCGTCTGCAACCAAACAGATTGAAGGCTTGGTAAAAACCATTCAAACGGATACCAACGAAGCCGTAATTTCAATGGAACAAACGACTTCGGAAGTTGTACGTGGTGCGAACTTGTCTAAAGATGCCGGCGTAGCACTGGATGAAATTCAGTCTGTATCGGGTAACTTGGCGAAACTGATTGCAAACATTTCGGATGCTGCAAAACTTCAGTCTGCTTCTGCAGGTCATATTGCGACAACGATGAACGTTGTACAAGAAATTACCTCGCAAACCACCAGTGCAACATTTGATACTGCACGTTCGGTATCTGAATTGGCGAACATGGCTGAATCATTACGTGAATCTGTATCTGACTTTAAACTCCCAGAGTAAGTCAGGCGCAAACCTGCAGTACCTTAGCTACGGCTAGGGTACTGCACCGATTACAGATAACACATCGATAAGGTGAACTTAACGTCACAGTTAAGTCTTAGGTGATGGTTACAATTAAGTTTGAGCAACCTTCTTGGTGGCAAAACATAAGAAGCCTTAGCTATGAAAGAAATATTAAAAAATTTAGTTGAAACAACTACGCTTCCTGAAGATAGTTATCTTGATCAAGATGCAGAAATTTTAGAGATTTTTGTTGAAGAAATAGAAGAAATCTTTGAAGAACTAGCGGGTTTATTTACAACTTGGTTGGAAAATCCACAAGATAAAGACACTTTAACGACGATTCGTCGTCATTTCCATACCCTGAAAGGTTCGGGTCGTATGGTCGGGGCAAAATCGGCGGGTGAATCTGCATGGGCAGTTGAAGATACGCTGAACCGTGTTATTGCGGGTTCGGTACAGTTAACGCCGACCGTTCAAAAGTTTGCACAAACAGTTTTAAATGTTTATCAATATAAGCTCTATCCACGGTTTAAAAATGTTGCCGAATTGGATGTTGACTTACGTCCATTGGTTTTAATGGGGCAACAATTACAACAAAATATCAGCCTTGAGCCTGCACTCGAAGAATTATTAAAACTGGCAGATCAATTAAAATCTGAAGATGATGTCACTGGTTTAGAACTGACTGATGTTGAAGCTACGTCACCTGTAGAAGTGCTTGAAAGCACGATTGATGTGGTCGTTGAATCAGAACCTGTTCTTGAGCAAGTGGATGCAGATGCGTCACTGGTCGAAGAGACAGTGAGCATTTTTATTGAAGAAGCTGAAGAACATCTACAAACGATTGATCAGTTCCTCCAATCTGATGACAGTAAATCACAAGACTATAATGGCTTGATTCGCGCGCTACACACCTTGCGTGGTAGTTCGTCAATGGCGCAAATCGAAGAGATTTTTGAAGCCAGTTCAAAAGTTGAAAACTTATTCAAAACCTTATTACAAGACGAAATCGTATCGAGCTCGAAAGAAACTGCTTTATTGATTCAATATGCTGAATTTGTTCGTGATTATTTACACGTACTGCGTTCAGGAGATAAGGCAAATCTTGCGTCTATTTATGAAACCTTTAAAGCCGCTTGGGATGATTATGGTTTTGCAAGCCAAGATCAATTGGCGCCTGAAGATAATCCGCAAGGTTTGGTTTCTAAACTAATCGAATTAAATATTGATCAGTTATTAGATGCTGAATTTGAGTTTGATAAACGTGCCCTTGCTGAATTCCCAGACTATATTCAACAGCTCAGTCAGCAAGCTTTAGAGTTGATTGAACATACGGATAATCGTGCGTCTGTTGGAATCCATGATTTCACAACTCAACTGCGTGCAGCGTATCAGTCTTTAATTGAAAAGCCTGAATTACTCCATGCTGATTATGGCTATGAGTTATTTGCGCAAGCACATCAAGAGTTTATTCATTTATTTGACACTTTAGCTGCGGGTCAGCGTGTAGTGTTAAGTGAAGAGGTTCAACGTTTCTTAAATGAGCTGACTGCATTTGTTCAACAAGACATTGAAGCAGTTGCAGCGACGACAACACCAGAAGCCCATGTAGTTGCTGAACCTGTTGCCACTGTAGAAGATAAAGCCGCTGTTCCAAATACAACAGCAGTAGACTTCGCACAATTAAGTCAGCGTATTCAACTTGATCATCAACAGATGCAAGCGGCAGATGCGAATAATGACTTTGATGAAGATCTTTTGGGGATCTTTATTGAAGAGGCAGAAGAATTATTGGTGGGGATTGACCAAGACCTCAGTACTTGGACACGTGATCAGACCAATACTTCAGCTTTGAATAATTTAATGCGTTATTTGCATACCCTAAAAGGTGGTGCAAATATGATTGCCGCATCTCATGTGGGTTTAATTTCGCATGAATTAGAGTCGATTTATGAGCGCATTATTCGTCAGCAAATTTCGATTACGCCTGCGTTAATTCAAATTATTCGTTTAGTGCAGGATGATATTTCAGATCGTATTCAAACCATTCGTGACCAAGGGATCGACTACCCAGCGAATAATGTGATCGATATTCTCAAGAATATTCAGTCAATTGTGGCAGGAGAGCGTTCAGAAGCTGTTGCATTGGCTTCGGCCCCTATTTCTGCTGAAACTGAACAAACAGCAGTAGAACCAGATGTATCGGTGTCAGAGCCGATGGATGTTGCTGAAGACACTGCAGAAGCAGTGGTTGAAGCTCAAACGACTGCTCACACTGAGTCTGCTGTTGAACATCTTGAACATGCGGTTGCTGAACATGTTGAGCATCCAGATGACGATCTACGTTCTGTCATGGAAGAAACCTTCCTTGAAGAGTCTGAGGAAATTCTTGAACAAGCCGTTCAATTATTAAATCAATGGACTGAACAACGTAGTGACCGTAACGTATTGCTTCAATTACAACGTGCTGCCCACAGTATTAAGGGTGGTGCGCGTATGGTTGAAAATGAACCTGTTGCCGCAATTGCGTATCAACTTGAGACGACGTTTGAGCATTTCGCGGTTCATCATTTCAACTCAAATGCATATGACGGCTTACTCAAAACGACGTTAGCATGGTTAAAAGAAGCGATCTTCAACCACGACTATAGTAATTTTGATAGCATCAAATTGAGCCTAGAATCCATTCAGTATGTGGATGTTACGGTTCAATTGCCAAACCGTGTTGCAGAATTAGAACAAGGTATTGTCAGTAAAGGCTTTGAATTTATTCAAGGTGATGGTGTTGAACCTCCATCTATGTTGGGTGAATGGTCTGAAGCTAATTCTTCTGATAACAGTAATGAGATGATTCGTATCTCGGCTGATCTCGTCGAGAAGATGATTGACTTATCAGGCGAAAACTCGATTAACCGTTCACGTATTGAGATGGACTTAGGTCAGCTAGGCAATACATTGAATGAAATGGAGTTGGCGATTAAGCGACTTGCTGACCAGTTACGTCGAATGGATGGTGAGCTTGAGTCACAAATTATTGCCAAACATGGTTCTGAAAATTCACGCTATGCGGATTTCGACCCATTGGAGATGGACCAATATTCATCGATTAACCAATTGTCAAAATCTTTAGCTGAATCTGCGTCGGATTTGGTCGACTTCAAGAGCACCTTGGCAGAAAAAATCCGTGATGCGGAAGGTCTGTTATTACAACAATCACGTATTCAGTCAGAAATTCAAGAAAGTCTGATGCGTACCCGTTTGGTGCCATTTGATCGTTTATTACCACGTTTACAACGTATTGTGCGTCAAACCTCTTCGACCTTGAACCGTCCTGCAGAATTGATTGTTCAAAATACAGAAGGTGAATTGGACCGTACGATCTTAGAGCGTTTGGTGACACCATTTGAACATATGCTGCGTAATGCGGTCGACCATGGTTTAGAAGATCCTGCTGACCGTTTGGCTTTGAAAAAGCCAGAAGTGGGTAGCATTGTCTTGAATATTAGTCGTCAGGGTACTGATGTACTGGTGTCTTTCAGTGATGATGGTAAAGGGATTGATGAAACCAAAATTAAAGACAAAGCCTTAAAACTTGGTTTAATCAAAGCGGATCAGTTCCTCGATAAACAAGAAATCTTGCAATTGATCTTCCATCCAGGTTTCTCAACGGCACAAGCGGTAACGCAAATTTCGGGTCGTGGCGTTGGTCTGGATGTGGTGCAAAGTGAAATTAAAGCCTTGGGTGGTCATGTTTCCGTAGAGTCTGAGTTAGGTAAAGGGACGACCTTTACGATTCGTGTACCAACGACGGTAGCGGTCAGCGATGCCTTGATGGTGAAAGCTGGCGATCAGCAATATGCGATTTCATTAGCGCAAATTGAACGTATTGTCCGTATTGCACCTACGGCACTTGAAACTTACTTCAATAGTAAGGATGACGTGTTTAAAATTGACAATACCAATTACAAACTACGTTATCTATCAGAGTTTGTGGGTAATCAGCCAATTCCACGTTTAAATAATGTCGGCCATTCATTGCCTGTACTACTAATTAAAGGCAACAGTGGTCAAACCATTGCTTTATTGGTCGATCAGCTGGTGGGATCACGTTCTCAAATCGTGGTGAAACCAATTGGTCAACAATTTACCAGTGTGGGCGCGATTGCAGGTGCTACGATTCTGGGTGATGGTCATGTATGTTTGATTTTAGATGGGCAAAATATTGCACGTCAAATTCAAACCACGCAGCGTGTTAAACATTCGGCTGAGCAGCGTGATTTGGGCCGTCAATCCAATGCACGTCGTTTAGTGATGATTGTCGATGACTCGGTGACAGTACGTAAGGTGACTTCACGCTTACTTGAACGTCAAGGTTATGACATCGTGACCGCGAAAGATGGTGTAGATGCAATTGAGCAGCTTGAAAATGTCAGTCCAGACTTGATGCTACTCGATATTGAAATGCCACGTATGGATGGTTTCGAAGTGACAAACTTAGTCCGTCACCACGACATTCACCGTGACTTGCCAATCATTATGATTACATCTCGTACAGGTGAAAAACATCGTGAGCGTGCATTTAGCTTAGGTGTGACTCACTATATGGGTAAACCATTCCAAGAAGCTGAATTGCTTGCCAATATTGAAGCTTTAATTGCAGAAAAGCAGGGGTAATCTATGAGCCAAAATACTGTTTCTCAGATTGTCAGCGATAAAATTGATCAACAGGAACTGCAACATCTCATTACGGTATCTACTGGGTTTATCGATGCGTATATCATTGATTGTCATGGTAAAGAGCCAATGTTGTTGCCACAAAATATTGTGCTATCAGCGCTTGATAGTGCAACCAAGGTTCCTTTTGTTGAATGGCATGAATTGAAATTGCCTGTTTTCTCAGTCAATGATCCTGCCAAAAATCAGGGTGTGGCTTTGGTGATTGAGGGTGATGATGTTGGGCAGCGTTTTGCACTGATGTGTAATGAAATGCCGAAAACCATTCGTCTGCGTATTTCTGAAGTGGTTGATGAAGAAAAAGCTGTGAAAGATGCCAATATTTTCCAATATGTACGCATGGCCGATCAGGTATTTCATATTCCAAATTTAGCCAATATTCAAAACAGCATCGGGCTTCAAGCGGCTTAATATTTGCAAAAACGAGATATAAAAAAGGAACTCAATGGAGTTCCTTTTTTTGACTATGCAGGGAATACTTAAGCCAACAGGTTTTCTAAAATCTTTTCGTAAATTTCAGAAAGTGGCTCCAGTTCTGCCACATTGACGTGTTCATTGATTTGGTGAATCGTGGCATTTAAAACACCTAACTCAAGCACCTGCGCACCTGTAGGCGCAATGAATCGACCATCAGAAGTACCACCACTGGTCGAAAGTTCTGTTTCAGTCCCTGTAACATCTCGAATGGCATCACGTGCGGCATTCACTAACTCACCTACAGGCGTAAGGAATGGAAGACCAGATAACGTCCAAGAGATGTCATACTCAACGCCATGACGATCTAAAATTTCCAAGGTACGTGCTTTGAGTTCATCTGCCGTTACTTCTGTTGAATAACGGAAATTAAACAGTAAATTCATCGTGCCCGGAACAACGTTGGTTGCACCTGTGCCGGCATTAATATTGGAAATTTGGAACGACGTTGCAGGGAAGTATTCGTTACCATTGTCCCACACGGTATCGCAAAGCTCAGCCAATGCTTTTGAAGCTGTATGGATTGGGTTGATTGCTAGATGTGGGTAAGCAACGTGACCTTGTTTACCTTTAACTGTTAAATTGGCATTTAGCGAACCACGACGACCGTTTTTAACAATATCGCCAAGTGTGTTGGTGCTTGAAGGTTCACCCACCAAACACCAAGTCATTTTTTCATTACGCGCTTCTAAAGTTTCAACAACTTTGACTGTCCCATTGATCGAAGGACCTTCTTCGTCAGAGGTAATGAGAAATGCAATAGAACCTTTATGGTTTGGATGTTTCGCAACAAAACGTTCGGAAGCGACAACCATAGCTGCCAACGCTGTTTTCATATCTGCGCTGCCACGACCATATAGTTTTCCGTCGCGAATTTCAGGAAGAAATGGGTCAGAACCCCATGCATCCAAGTTACCCGTAGGTACCACATCAGTATGACCTGCAAAGCAAAATACTGGTGCTTCAGTCCCTTTACGTGCCCAAAGATTATCTACATCATCAAAACGCATATTTTCAATGTTAAAGCCAATCTTGGCTAAACGATCTGCCATAATGTTCTGGCAGGTATGGTCAATCGGTGTCACCGACGGTTGGCGCAGTAGTTCTAGGCTGAGATCAAGAGTTGCTGTTGAGGTCATGCTAAATACAGAAGTCAAAAATGTCGCAATATAATAGGCGAATCAACAAGCGAAGGGAAATTTAGACGTAAAAAAACCCTATTAAAAAATAGGGCTCTTTTATAAATTCTTGGGAAAGAAATTAATTGCGGCGAATTTCTTCCGAAGTTTTCTCAGCAGTATTGGTTACCGCATCTCCAGCTTTAGATACGTCTTTACCAACACCTTTTACTGTATTACAACCTGTCAGTACAAAAGCAACCATAAGTGATGCAGCTAAAATTTTTTTCATTGACTGTATTCTCCATTATGAAAGAATAATTTTTAGAGGGATAAATTATTCTGATGTGAGATTTAGATTAAAAAATAGCCGTATCAAACAGTAGGTGGTTTTTACGGTGGTTGAGTAAATAAATGTAAATTTCTACTAAATGGTGCATTGAGTCTTAAATCGTTTGCGGCAAAACCAAGCGTGGCTGTCTATACATATAATAGCTTTCATCACTGTCTTTTTTATATAAACCATCTGTCCACCAATGTGCGGTTTCACTTGTCGGTTGCTGCTGCACGCAGATCCATTCATGTCGTTGTAGGCGATAATAGCCTTGATTTGTGGATGGAATGCCATGTCCCCATTGACCTATTCTACGTGCAGGATTGACCCAGTGGGGCAATGTGCTGGTACGCTGAATAGGTAAATATAATTGACCCTTTAAAACGCAATAGCGTTGTTGAATCTGCTGCCCAAGTGCTTCGTCAAATTGGAATTGTTTTTGGGTGAAATGATTGAGCTTTCGAGCCAAAGTATCACTACGATTTAAGCCATACCAATAGGGTAATTGAAAATCACGCTCGGCTAGATAATATTTTAAAGCAACTTCCCAATGTTCAACTTCACCACTTTCGGTATTTTTTAAAACAAAATCGAGTTCACCTACTGTACGAGGGCCGTCAATTTTTTGAATGCTATGTCCGAGTAACTGGTATGGATGGTATGGGTGATCGAGAAGCCAAAACCACATAAACATTTCGAAACGTAAACCAAGACGAGTACTTTTTAATTTTTGTAAAAATTCTACTAATGTACTTGGGTGTTGTTCGAGTTGTTTTAAACGGGGTAGGTAGGCTTCAAAATGTTTTTGCCAAAGCTCGCTTGGATGAAAATGAAAGGGATAGCGGATTTCGAGTTCATAGGGAATTTGCTGCAGAATATTTGGGCTGGCAATACAGAAAGCCAATTGGCGAACTAAGGGCTGTTTAAATTGCAACCATGGCTCAAAATAAGACGACGTTGTCGGGGTTACAGCCATATTGAAACCTTTCGAATAATGCAGAATAACAACGGATAATTGTTAAAAACATCTTATACTACCTGAATTGAAAGTTCAGGGTAGCGGTATGAAGACGTTGTTTTGGCGAAGCTTAGTGGTTGTCTTTGTCATTTTAGGCTTTATAGGGGCTTTATTGCCGGGAATGCCCACGACAGTCTTCTTAATATTAGCAGCATGGGCAGCTTCAAAAGGCTGGCCACAAATGGATGCTTGGTTATTGAATCATCCTAAATACGGCCCAACCCTACGCGCTTGGCGCGAAAATGGCACCGTCCCCCGCAAAGCAAAATGGTTTGCATCGATCATGATGTTTGTGAGTGGTCTGATTATGCTTTTTACTTCTGCACCGATTGCCGTCAAGATTTTCACGGACTTAACCATGTTGATCGTTGGTATTTGGTTATGGACACGACCTGAGCCAAATCAGATGCGGACTATTGAACAATCGCCGCAGACTAAACAAGAAGATAAAGATAAGCAGAAAGAGCAAGAGCATGTCTGAATATACCCAAGATCAAGCCGATATCCTGATTAACTTGAAAGATCAAACTTTAACTTTGCCGAAGCTGAATAAGTTTTACCTGATTTCATCGGGTAAAAATGGCATTGGTGAGCAGGAAAATAGTGGTAAGACCCCACGAGGCTGGCATCAAGTCGCTGAAAAGTTTGGTGGACAACAACCTCAAAATGCAGTTTTTAAAGCACGTCAGTGGACCGGAGAGGTTTACGATGAGCAACTTGCCGCATCACATCCTGATCGGGATTGGATATTATCTCGAATATTATGGCTCAGTGGTTTGGAACCGGGCTTTAATGCAGGTGAGGGCTGTGATACTTATCAACGCTATATTTATATCCATGGCACACCAGATCGCGAGCCTATGGGCATACCGATGTCACATGGTTGTATTCGCATGCGAAACAGCGATGTTGTAGAACTTTATCAATTGATTCCATTAAATGCGCTGGTTTACATCACTGAACATTGAACACGTCGTTATAAGCATAAGCCATGAAAACCGAAGTTCATGGCATCAAAACAAAGATTTGAAAAATTAAAGTGAGTTTGAAAGGCGTTTTTTTGTCAGAAGTAATGCTCGCAAACTAACAGAAAATCGTGTTTGAATGTATTTTGTACACTAGGTTGTTTTAGAATGCCGTGAGTGTGGTGAATTAATCGTCGGTTCGCTGAATGATTAGTTATGAGTCCATCTGAAAAACTGTTTTTTATGTGAATGATGCAGAATATAAGTCCTATTTTTAGTAATAAATTTACAGGTTTATAGCTAAAAAATGTTCAAAAATACTGATTTTTCCGCAATATAACTTATTTTTTAATCACTCAAACAGAAAAAGTGGAAAAGAGTTAGAAAAGCGTTTGACAGACCGTGAGGATTCTCTATAATGCACCTCATCAAACGATGAACATGTTTTGAAAAGGGCGCTTAGCTCAGTTGGTAGAGCGTCTGCCTTACAAGCAGAATGTCGGCGGTTCGATCCCGTCAGCGCCCACCAAGCCTTTTCAGCGTTAAGATATTTAGAGTGCAGCGGTAGTTCAGTTGGTTAGAATACCGGCCTGTCACGCCGGGGGTCGCGGGTTCGAGTCCCGTCCGCTGCGCCACTTTAAATCTTAATTCGTTTGAACCACAATAGCGACATTGTGTAAGTGCAGCGGTAGTTCAGTTGGTTAGAATACCGGCCTGTCACGCCGGGGGTCGCGGGTTCGAGTCCCGTCCGCTGCGCCATTTACATGATAGACCTTTTGAGGGCGCTTAGCTCAGTTGGTAGAGCGTCTGCCTTACAAGCAGAATGTCGGCGGTTCGATCCCGTCAGCGCCCACCATATTTTTTGCGATGCAGCGGTAGTTCAGTTGGTTAGAATACCGGCCTGTCACGCCGGGGGTCGCGGGTTCGAGTCCCGTCCGCTGCGCCATTTCAAAGAATATAATTGTTGTACCCTTTAAGGGCGCTTAGCTCAGTTGGTAGAGCGTCTGCCTTACAAGCAGAATGTCGGCGGTTCGATCCCGTCAGCGCCCACCATATCTTTTAAGATATAGGTTGTGTTTCGAAAGAAACTACGTGATGCAGCGGTAGTTCAGTTGGTTAGAATACCGGCCTGTCACGCCGGGGGTCGCGGGTTCGAGTCCCGTCCGCTGCGCCATTTATCTTAAAAATCTCTGTTCAAGAGAATGCCTTTAGAAAAATCTTCGATTTTTCTCTTGCGCTCAGACAAAGCTTCGCTTTGTTACTCTTCGCTCAGGGCGCTTAGCTCAGTTGGTAGAGCGTCTGCCTTACAAGCAGAATGTCGGCGGTTCGATCCCGTCAGCGCCCACCATATTCTTCTATAGAAACTTCTTTATCCAAAAGCTTGCCTAAATTTTCTGATTTACATAGAATCCGCTCTATAATAATTTTAATATTGTATGTGATCTATGAGAAATCCATATCAGCGCAAGGCAGCGTCTAAAACTCAAACCACAAATTACAATCCTCAAGAAACCTATAAACAATTTATTGAAAATATGGTCGCTCAAGGTGGCGTGATTGCGTTATATCAAGATGGTTGGGCACTTTGTGCGACACCTACAGGTCAACGTTCCTTCGCCATTTGGCAAAACCGTGGTTTGGCACGTTTATTAATTAAAGACAATTGGTCCAATTATGAAATTCAGGAAATTTCATTAAAAGACTTTATCGAAAAAGTCATTCCGTTTTTACGCAGCGAGAGCACTACAGTATCTTTAGATTTAACCCCAGAAGGGCAAAATATTTTGGTTGCGCCTGAAAAGATGCTGTTAGATATTAAAAATTATTTATATCAAGTCTATCAACAGCGCCCAGAAATTTTTGAAAACCTTAAAATTCCTTTGCCACGTAGTATTCGTTTAAATTAATGGTTTATTTACAGCATAAAAAGTCCTTGTTCATTGGTCGAACAAGGGCTTTTTTAATATTCATTGAGTACAAAACCACTCAAAAAGGCAAAATATTCACGTAACCAAGAGTTGTAGCGGATGTACAGCGGTGTAGGTGCTGCAATGGTATACACTTGTGTATAGCCTAACTTTCGTGCAATTGCTTTTGCACGTGGGAGGTGAAAGTCACTACTGGCAATTGCAATGGGGGCATCAAGAGAAATCTGATGTTGTTTTAAAATCATTTTACTGTTGATCAGGTTGAGTTCTGTACTGGTACTTTTACTTTCTTCATATATGCCTGCCGCTGAAATGTCATAGTGTTGAAGTAAATAGCGTTTCATGACGGAAGATTCGGTCATTTTTTCATTAAAGCCTAAACCACCGGTCATGATCACAATAGTATTGGGTTGTTGCAAGGCATACGGTGCTGCGGCATCGAGACGCGCCTTTAAGGTCGGAGAGGGTTGACCATTTTCAATACCACTACCCAAAACGATGATGGCTTGGACGGAAGTAAATGGCTTGGATTGCTGGCTATTGAAGTGTAAATACGCAAAAAACAGTAAAAGGCTCAATAGCCAAAGCCAAAACAACCACCATGTAGCACGCCAGAGCCTTTTGAGTTTAGGGTATTGATCTAAAATATTGTGGATTTGGGTTGAAAATAGTCCGGATAAAATAAAAATACACCCAATGACTAAGGGTAAAAGGATGCCTAAATGAATTTTATCTAATGTAAGTAACCAAATGGCATCTACGCAGAGCAGCAAGCCTACACAAAGCAGTAGTATTCTTTTCATGCAAAAAATTAAAGCAGTATTCGTATTTGGCCTAAGTATAGCGTGAAAAAAACCAGACACGAGGTCTGGTTTTTAGTTGGGACTATTTATGAGTAAACATCTTATTAGTAAACATCACGACGGTAACGCCCAGCTTGACGCAGTTCAGCAACAACATCTTCACCTAGTATATCAATCAATGCGTGGTCAACGTCCGTTGCCATACCATTGATACTACCACAGACGTAAATCACGGCACCTTGTTCTACCCATGATTTTAATAAGGCCGCTTGATCACGTAGCTCATGATGCACATAGCGTTTCTCCGTTTGATCACGAGAGAAGGTGAGGTCTATGCGTTGAACTAAACCGGTGTTTTGCCATGCTTCAATGACGTCTTGATAAAAGAAATCATGTGCGCGTTGGCGCTCACCAAAAATCAGCCAGTTTTGCGTATAGTCTTGACGAACTCGTGTATGTAACAGGCTGAGTAAACCAGCAATACCTGTACCGTTACCAATACAAATCACAGGACGATTATCTGCAATCAGGTGGAATGATTCATTGGTGCGAATACGCAGTTGTAGTGTGCTATTGATCGCAGCATGTTGTGTTAACCACCCTGAGCCTAAGCCGAGCTCACCATCCGCATTGGATTGCTGACGCACCACTAAGCGTAATACTTGCTGACTTGGAATACTGGCAATCGAGTATTCACGAGTTGGAAGCGGTGGAAGCTGTTCAAGCAAATGATCAAGGTTGGTAAATGGTTCAACATCCGTATTTAGGTTACGATCCCATAATGCATCTTCAATACGTTGCTGAGTAGAATCAACCACTTGCTGACTTTGTATTTGGTACTTTTGCATGAAGTTTGCAATACGTTCAGCACTATTACCTGGTTGAATCTCTGCAATATCACCCGCTTGCCAATTGGCTTCATGTTGCGGTTTTAACTCAATATTAAATGCAGGTGCACCTAAACTGTTCGGGTTGAGTAAATCACGTTTGGTCAATGTCCATGCATCAAAAGTTTTTTCAATTTGCATGTGCTGAAGTTCAAGTTTAGTCGCTTTGGCTAAAGCGCTATTCCATGCTTGAATGGCTTGGGTGTCGCCATTATTGACTTCAATCGTGTTAAACAGGGGCTTCGCAGCATTACTCTGCATCCAACGATGAATCGCATGACCAAAGCTACAGAAAGTATCCGGATATTCTTCTGAACCTAAAGCTAATACGGCAAACTGAACATGACTCAAATCGAGGCCTTGTGCCATCAGTTTACGTTCAAAGCTTGAAGCAAGGTCAGGTGCTTCCCCAGTGCCATAGGTACTTGCAACAAATAAAACCTGAGCGGCTTGCGTTAAGTCATCTGCTGAAAGTTGCTGAACAGCTTTCACTGTGACAGGCTGACGAGCCTCTTGTAAGCTTGTTGCTGTACGCCATGCCAATTGTTCAGACTGACCTGTTTGTGATGCATAGCAAATTAACCAAGGCTGTGCATTTGGGTCGATGGTAACTGGTGCTAAGCTTTGACGGGCTTGCTGTGTCAGTTTTTTCTGTTTACGACGTTTGAGATAGAGCATCCATCCTGTGACAAAGAACAGCGGCATCATGAGGGATGCAATAACCACAAAGAACTGATAAATCGGTCCGAAGAAACTACCGCGATGTACAGGCAACATGCTGGTCATGATTTTTTCATTTAGCTTTTTATCTTCGTATAACTCGATATCGGTAAGAGCATCCGTTTTGTAGTTATAAGTCGCTTTGTTGCGCGCACGCTCATGTTGAGGGATGGCATCCACAAAGTTAATTTCTAATTCACCATTGGCTTTTTTCGGAATATTAAAAGTGACACTTGAGTATTCACGACCAATATTTTGATTAAAGCCGTTCCAACTTTGCGTAAGAGCAATATTCACTTGTTCTGGTTTTAGACCACGTTTTTCTCCGCGACCTTCAGCACCATGTTTGTTTTCTTGAGCGCCGTGTTCTGAGGGACCTGACCTTGCAGGATTTCTTTCAGAACGTGTTTGGTGTTCACCACGAGTTTGTTCTGCCTCAGTGGCATGTTTTTCACCACCTTGCTTTGCACCTGCCTGTTCAGTAGGGTGCCCATTGGTTTTTTGACCTTCTTGTAACTGGGGCTGTGGACGTTCAACGCCCATGACCTTAAACATGCCATTACGCCACCAGTCATAAGACCAATACAAACCTGTACATGCCAAAATCAGATAGAAAATAATCACCCATGTGCCGACGACAGCATGTAGATCCCACAGGAAATTACGTCCTTTGAGCTTTGGTTTAACTGCAAGCCATTGTTTTACAGAATGTCTTTTTGGCCAGCGCAGATATAAACCACTCAAGACAAAATAAATTAGCATGAGTGTACATGCGCCCGTAATTTGTTTACCTACAGGGCCAACGGTTAAATTACGGTGTAGTTGCTGTACAAACTGGAAGAATTTTTGACCTTTGATTTCAGGTAAAACTTCGGCTGTATAGGGGTTAACCATCATGTTATAGCCACGACGAGCACCTTCTTTGACAATATTCACGGTACTTGAGGCGGTAGCATCTGAGGCAATAGAGATGCTGTTAATTTTCATGTCAGGATCAGACTGACTAAAGTGCTGATAAAGCTCAGCAGGGGTTAGTTTGGGCTGCTGTTGAGCCTGAACCACATAGCTATCCTGATTGATTGCTTTAAGTATTTGCTGTTCATAGGAATAAATGGCACCTGTAACCCCCATGAGCGAGAGTATTAAGCCGGCACTAATCCCCAAGAACCAGTGAATCTGGAAAAGGGTTTTCTTAAACATGATGGATTTAATATTGATAAAAGGTTGCTGAATTGCGACGAATTATAAACGATGATGTAGTAGAGAATGTGGAAAAAGTAAGTAATATTCATTCTCATTATTGTAATTATCAATGATCATTCGAAAATTAAACAGATAAAAAAACCTCCAAAAAACGGAGGTTTTTTATACACAAATGTCGGTTTGGCTTAAATAGCTTTAGCTGGGCCTACAGTTTCATTTAAGTGCTTACGAATGGTCGAAAATGGAAACTTCTTGCTATCCATACGTTTAGGCAAGATGTATGCACCGTCTTGACCCTTCACTTTAAAGTTTAAAAGGATGAAGTCTTTGGTGTCATACCATTCATGAATGTCTTTCCAACCGACAGTCATCGTACCCATGTTTGCGCCCATACGTTGCTGCATTGAGATCCCATGCGGCTGAACACCCATACGAATGCCTTTAATTTCTTGAACAGGGACTTCATTCAGTTTGCGTTTCGCATACCATTCGATACCGAATTTACGCACAAGGAAGTAAATCACAACACAGACAATAGCTACCCAGCAAAATACTGTTGAATAGTTCTTAATAAAGATGAGGCCCAAGAGTGCCAGTGCAAGAATTGCACCCATAATTAGCCATGCTTTTTTGCCAATTTTGAAGTTACTGCGAGACAGAACAAGTTGAGCATAACGTTGTTCTTCTTCAGAAATTTCATAAGCCACTGGCTCTAGCGTGTAGGCATATAAATTTTTTGCGGTCATAGTGAAAGTAACAGATTTAAAACTGTAAAAAGTTTAGCATTATTTATACCAATTCAGTGAGTATATTGTTCCAAAATCATCCAAATTATAGCGAAGCCAGTTCAGTCGATGCCTGATCATGCTCATGACTGAGATTTTGTTTCAATTGGCTAAATTGGTTCAACACGTTAAACATCAACGAAAGCTGTTGTAGCACGATCAAGGATTTTTGATCTTCCTCACTATTTTGTGACAACCGCTGACGGATTTCTTGCAACATATTTTGCGCCGTTAAGTCTGGTACTTCGTCACGTAGTAATGCACCTTGAATGTCATCCGTAGCTTTATCCAATAAGGTTAAGACTTGTTGATCTTGAATTTTTTCACGATGCGCACCCAAGGCTGCGATATAACTAATAAAGGTATGATTGAGGCACAAAAACTCAAAGGCTAAAGCTTTTTGAGTCGGATCGGTATCGGGTTCGGTGGCTAAAGTGGAAATCAGTGATGCTACTTCTGCATCGGTATTATGGGCAGCACGTCGGACCACACGATAATTCAACCCGTTATTACGACCAGATTTGTATTGTTCAACCACTTCGGCCAAATAATCACACTGTGCTTGAATCGAACGGCTGATGGTCCGAGGCAGGCGACGGAATTTCCAATCTGGGAAAATGAAACTCACACCAAACCATGCCAAGGCACAACCAATGAGCGTATCAATCATACGTGGCATAGCTGCAGCAAAACCCATTCCATCTAAGTTAAAGTTGATCAGCGCTAAAATGGTAATAAATGCAGTGGCCTGTGCATATTGCTTACTACGTAGTTCAAAAAACAATACGCCACTTAAAATGAGTAGCAATAACTGACCTTCGACAGAAGGGACAAAATATAAAATCGCATAACCTAAAATAATCCCGACCAATGTGCCAATGATACGTAAATAGAGGCGGCGCTTGGTGGCGTTAAAGTTCGGCTGGCTGACAAACAGGGCAGTCAATAAAATCCAATAGCCATAACTGATATTGGTCACTTGGACAAAAATATAACCAATAAATAACACGGTCGATAAACGCACAGCATGACGGAACAGCACCGATTCAGGGCTCAAATGTTGTTTGAATCGAATGACGATGTCGTCCCAACCTTTTAAATCATCATCTTTTAAACGATTTTCAATCAGGGCTTGTCGGTCAATATAACGCTCGGTTTCGACATTACGTAATTGCGCATCGATGCCTTTTAGGTTTTGGTATAAAGCAAATAAAGAGTTGATCCAGACTTCATCGTATTTTTGTTCTTCACGCAGCTTTTCGAGTGACAATTTTAGATTGTGGAACGCATGTTTAAAACGTTGATTATGATGATAAGGTTTTCGCTGTAAGATACTGATACTCAAATCTTTACAAGCTTTACCTTGAATCGAAAGCACGCGTTGAAAGCGAAATAAAATATCACTATGTTCAAAAATACGGGTCAATTTTTGATAATCAATATGCGCGGAATCGGCACGTTCATGAATGTCTTGCGCGACAAAATAATATTGCAGGCTACGACGCGTATCTTTTTGTCCACGGTCACCTTTTAAACGCGTTAATAAGGCCGTTTTCATATCGTTGAAAATGCCAATTAATTTGCCATTTTCGAGCGATAGCTCAATCAAACTTTGCTGGTAACTTTCTGGTGTCATATCGACATCAAACAAGTTAGATTTTGCAAATAAGAAGTCACCTAGAGATGAATAGCTTTGCGCCAATTTGTCCTGAACTTGACGTACAGGAAACAGTAGAAAGCTCAAAGTCGAAAGCAGTCCATACCACATCGCACCGATGACCAATAAACCTGCTTGTGTATACCAATTTTCAAAAAGTTCGACCCCAAGCATGGAATACACGGAGATCACCAAACAACCATAAGAAATGGTGGCATAGCGACGACCCAATGAACCCAAAAGAATCCAACCGATACAAGACACAATCAGGCCCAATGCAAATAAGATCGGATGCGGGAACAACAGATAAATGGATACCGCAGTAACAAAGAACCCAATATAAGTATAAATTTGATTGAGCACGCGGACTGAAAAGCGGTCATCGATATCACTTAGACCAGCGGCAACCACACCCAAGGTGAGGGGAATGGTCATCAATTGCTGATCTAAAAAATATGGGACAAAGGCTGTTCCTGCGAAGGCAATGACCATGCGCAAGTTATACATAAAGGTCGTGTTATAGGTTGCTTGTTTCAGTCGTGCGAGCCAGGCGTTCAAAATTTTTCCTTTGCTAAAGCGATGGGGCAGTAAGCAATGTGTATCGTGTGAATTTTCACATTGAAGCCAAGAAATAATACTATGTGCAGTGTAAACTTGTCTGCAAAACTTGCTTGCGATAAATGAATTATTCTTATGAAAAGCGTCGAATCACAAAAGGAATTTTCTCAACGCTGGATCGTCTTATTGGCGTTACTGACTGCTTTGGGGCCACTTTCAATCGATATGTATTTGCCTGCTTTGCCTCAAATGGCTGACGATTTTGGTGTCACGACACAACAAGTGGCCAATAGTCTTCCAGCGTATTTCTTGGGTTTGGCGATTGGGCAGTTAATTTATGGGCCAGTCAGCGACCGTATTGGGCGTAAAACACCGCTATATTTCGGTTTGGTTTTATATATTTGTGCCAGTTTTCTGTGTGTCTTTGCCAATAGTGAATGGAGCTTGATCGCTGCTCGTGTTTTGCAAGCCTTGGGGGGGTGTGTCGGTGTGGTGATTGCTCGTGCTGCAATTCGTGATCGCTTAAGTATGCAAGCTTCAGCTCAGGCCTTTGCGAGTATGATGATCGTGACAACAATTGCACCAATCATTGCACCTACTTTAGGCGCATGGGTTTTGCAGGTGTTTGAATGGCAATACATATTTGCGGTATTGGTACTTGTCGGTATTTTTTGTCTTTTCTGTGTACATTTTTTCTTTCAAGAAACCCTACCCGTCGAGCGACGTTTAAACTTAAGTTTAAAGCAAGTCTTAGGTTTATATGGTGCGATTTTACAGGACGAAACTTTCCGTAAACCGATGCTCACAGGCTGTTTTTCTGGCGCAATTTTATTTTGTTATATCAGTGGCTCATCTGCCATTTTAATGGATGGTTATGGTCTGAGCCAACAGCAATTTGCTTATGTATTTGGGGCGAATGCTTTAGGGATTATGGTGTTTTCAACCCTCAATAAGAAACTTGCAAATCGACTGGATGTTCGCCATCGTTTGCAATTGGGTAATGCACTTCAATTGTGTGGTGTGCTGATCTTATTGGCGGCAGGATTATATAATCTTTCCTCTATCATTGTTGTAATGTTTGGCATGTTCTTATGTGTTGCTTCAATCGGCTTCACTGGTCCAAATGCGATGGCATTGGCGATGTCTGAACAAGGCTCACGAGCTGGCACAGCCAGTGCAATCATGGGAAGTATGCAATTTGCCTGTGGTCTATTGGCCGGAGTGTTTTTGAACTTTTTAGTATGGTCAGCGCTAATCAATATGGCTCTGATTATGCTGCTATTTGTGGTTGTTGCAATGTTCACCATGCGTAGTTTAAAAGCTTCAGCCATGGGTTGAACTAAATGCAGGTGATGACGTTTAGCAGGTCTGACTTAAACGTCGGTCATCAACGTACGTGTATTATTGATCAAATATCCGCGTCACTCATTATAAATGTTCATCATTCATAACTTTCAATGAGGGCGCTATTTATCGCACCTTGAGCTCAATTGCTGTTTGCTCGAAATTTATCTCTAAACCATCATCCACTTGAAAATAAAAAGTGAAACGGTGGATCGCTGTTGTCCCACTCGAATGAAATAGAGCAACTGATAAATAAGTATTATTTGCATTAAACACAGTGCTTTATGCTGAATCAATATCTATCGAATGCCTCTATCGGTAATGTGTCGGATTTTATCGTTTTTATGACATACCTATAGAGTATGGATTTTTACCTTTAAGGTATGGGTGTTGAGCTTTTTTGCCATCTGAATCGGCTAAGTCTGAATTTTAACTAAATATTTCAGTCTATTTTCAGTGATGGATTCAGCGTTTTTGCTTTTTGCTTTCAAGTATTTCGTTATTAAGGGCTGCAAGTTGGGACTTTAATGCGACTAAAGCACGGATATGCAGCTTGAAATTTGTCCGCTCAAATAGGCGAATAACAAAGCGCCCAGAGTTAGGGCATACAACAATGACAGGACAATAGAGAGCTTAGGATGAAAACTCAAACTGTATTCCACCCAATGAAAACCCTTGTTGTTGCCATGAGTTTGGCTACGGTCTCAATGGCTCATGCAGGCAGCAATACTTCTGAAATTGAACAATTACGTGCAGAAGTTGCAGAACTGAAAAGTTTGATTAAAGCGCAGCAGCAAGTTCAACAACAGCAACAAACAGAGATTCAGCAAGTTAAAGCGCGTCCTGTTGCACCACTACCGCCACCAGCTTCTCCAGCTGCAAGCTTGAAATCTAAAACAGGTGCAGATGTAAGCCTTTACGGTTTTGTTCGTGGTGATGCGAACTACATCATTGAAGGTGCTGATGATGACTTCAACAAAATTGCGTCTACAGATGGAAATACAAAAGATAAATTACGTGCGACAGCAAAAACCACACGTTTTGGTTTAGATTTTACAGCACCGGTCGGTGGTGATGATAAAGTGGGCGGTAAAATCGAGGTCGATTTCAATGGAAGTGGCGAAACTATTCGTCTACGTCATGGTTATTTAACCTTTAACAACTGGTTATTTGGTCAGACCACATCAAACTTCTTGTCTAGCCATGCACCAGAAATGATTGATTTTGCTACTAACGTGGGCGGTGGTACAACTCGTTTGCCACAAGTGCGTTACAACGTAAAACTTGCACCGCAAACACAATTATTTGTTGCTGCAGAAGAAGGCGACAGTAAAGCATCTAAAGGGATTACGGATGATTCTGTTACTGACTCTTTAGTAAAATATAGTCTTCCAGCTTTAACAGCTAAACTGACTCAAGGTTATGCGGATGGTAAGGGGAATGCATCTGCACGTGCGCTTGTGGAACATCATAAAGTTCAAGGCGGTAATGATGATGAATTAGGGTGGGGTTTGGCAGCTGGTACAACGTTTGATGTGACGAAACAGCTAAAAATTAATGGTGATGTATCTTATGTAGAAGGGAACAGCAACTATTTATATGGCTCAAATACCGCATATGTTGTTGATGCTAATGGGGATATTGAGCAGAATAAATTTACCGCAGTACAAATCGGTGCAACCTATAAGTTTAATGAAAAGTTGCGTTCAACTTTAGCTTATGGTGCATTATTTGCTGATGAAGATACAGATTATGCAAAAGCATTTAAAGATGTTGGAAATAACTCTGCAAACAAAGAAGTACAGCAAGCTTGGTTAAATGTGATTTATACACCAGTGAAACCAATTGATTTAGGTGTTGAATATGTGAATGGTAAACGTGAAGCGTTTACAGGGAAAACATATAAAGATAACCGCGTTGGCTTAATGGCTAAATATAGCTTCTAAGCTCAAATTCCGATTCTAATCGATCAAAAAAGCCTGACTCAGTTCAGGCTTTTTTTGTTTAAAAAGGGGACATATCAATGTAAATGAACCCACAGCACTAAGTAGATGGATTCACTAAATCGCCTGAGTCATGATGTCGTACTGGTTAAAGCAGTCGTTGAATCACGTACAGTGTATAGATCACGCTTAAATGTTTAATATTTTATATAGATAAAAAATACGAATGCATTTAAATAAAAACAATTGGATATAACTTTAAATTATAGAAAAATTAACTTTTTGTAATAAAAAGTACTGAAATTTTATTTTTCAGGCTGCATAATGTGCGACTTTTCAGAAATAGTGCGAAACAGTACAGACATACACAATGTTCTGTCATTGAATTTGCTTCATTTGAGGCTGTTTCTCAATTTAAAACTTTTAGCGATTTGTTAGTCATTTTGAGTTAATTTTTAAAGCTCAGACTTACTTATTTGAATCAGATGATGAATATTTTTCAAACTCTTTAGCTTGAGTCGTTGAATTGCATTATTGATTTGAAATTACAAAATGTAGTTGTATTTCAGACCATAAAGGCAGCTAATGCTGATAGAAGAGCTTTAAAAATATTCAAATAATTTTGGACAAATTATATGGAATTTAGTTTTAACGCGTTTTATACCTTAATCGCAGCGGTAATTGTGCTTTTGTTGGGACGATTTCTTGTTAATCGTATTGGATTTTTAGGTCGATATAACATTCCAGAGCCTGTTGCCGGTGGTTTAGTTGCCGCGATTATTTCTTTGGTGGTGCATAGTCTTTGGGGTTATAGCATTACCACAAGTAGTGAATTACAAACAAGTTTCATGCTGATTTTCTTCGCTTCTATTGGTTTGAGTGCAAACTTTGCCAAATTAAAAGAGGGTGGAATCGGCTTGGTCATCTTTATCGTCGCTGTCGCTTCATTCATCATGGTGCAGAACCTTGTGGGTATTAGTCTTGCGACGGTGCTGGGTATTGACCCTCTGATTGGCTTGATTGCAGGTTCTATTACCCTTACTGGTGGTCATGGTACTGCAGGCGCATGGGGTGAAATTTTAGAAGTTCAACATGGCATCCAAGGTGCGTTAGCCTTAGGTATGGCAAGTGCGACATTTGGTTTGATTATTGGCGGCATTATCGGTGGTCCACTGGCTAAGCTATTAATTAACCGCTATCAACTTGCAACGCCTCGTACTCATGAACAAATTGAAAAAAGTGATAACACTCCTCTAGCAGATATTAATTCAACAGAATATGTACCGTTTGAATATCCGCATCGAGTTCGTCTTATTACAGCAGATAATGCAATTACCACATTAGGTTTATTTGCAGGGTGTTTAGCATTTGCGGACTTCATGACAGGTTTTAGTAAAGGTACTGTATTTGAATTACCGACATTTGTTTGGGCACTGGCTGGCGGCGTAATTTTACGAAATGTACTGGAAGGTATTTTCCGTGTACAAATTTTCGACCGCGCTATCGATGTATTTGGTAATGCATCTCTATCTTTGTATTTGGCGATGGCATTGTTGTCATTAAAGTTATGGCAATTATCCGATCTCGCTGGCCCACTTGTAGTCATTTTGGGTGCACAAACGCTGACGATGGCTTTGTATGCTGCTTTTGTGACTTTCCGTGTCATGGGTAAAAACTATGATGCTGCTGTTTTATCAGCAGGTCACTGTGGTTTTGGTATGGGTGCAACGCCGACGGCTGTGGCAAATATGCAAGCGATTACAAATATGTATGGCCCTTCACATAAGGCATTCTTAATTGTGCCGCTATGTGGCGCATTCTTTGTTGATTTAATTAATGCGACGGTTATTCAATTAATTCTCAAATTTTTCGCTTAATTCTACAAAGGCTCTAATTTAGAGCCTTTGTTTTTGTATTCGCATTTTAGGTATTGATTATGGATGAACAATTAAATGCAACTCTCATGGGCTGGGTCAAAGTTTTTAATGATCCGCTTTGGGATTTCTTAGTCGTATTCTTAGTGGCGGTTGGTATTTTCTATACCTTAATCACTGGCGCAGTTCAGATTCGTCTATTTTTTCATAGTATTAAAGTGATGAAATCTAGCCGTAAAGAAGGCGATGATGAGCATGGGATTACACCATTCCAAGCCTTTGTGACGGGACTGGCAAGTCGTGTCGGCGTAGGTAATGTCGCAGGTGTTGCAATTGCGATTGCAATTGGTGGGCCAGGTGCAGTGTTTTGGATGTGGTTTACCGCATTTTTAGGCATGAGTCCAGCATTTGTGGAGTCTTCACTTGCACAGCTCTTTAAAGTGCGTGATACGCAAAATCAGCAATTCCGTGGTGGCCCAGCGTATTACATTACACAAGGTTTAAAGCAAAAGTGGTTGGGTGTGGTTTTTGCCATCGCGCTGATTTCAACTTATGGTTTTGTCTTTAATGCAGTACAAGCCAATGCCATTACGGGTGCAACTTCACATGCTTGGGGTTGGGATAAAGCCAATCTAGTATTGAGTTTGGGCAGTTTTAGTTTTGAAATTTCATGGGTAGGGTTATTCCTTGTCTTTATAACAGCGCTGATTATTTTTGGCGGGATTAAACGAATCGCCAAAGTTGCAGAAAGATTTGTACCCTTTATGGCGTTGCTTTATCTCGCAGTTGCTTTCTATGTTGCATTTGCTAACTTTGCGATTCTCCCAGATATTTTCCAGTTAATTTTCAGTAAAGCCTTTGAATTTGATGCTGCGGCAGGTGGTTTTTTCGGTGCTATGGTTTCTATGGCGATGATGCAAGGCATTAAGCGTGGATTATTCTCAAACGAAGCGGGTATGGGTTCTGCTCCGAATGCTGCGGCAGCATCAGATGTTAAACACCCTGTCAATCAAGGCCTAGTTCAGATGCTCGGTGTCTTTGTCGATACATTTGTGGTGTGTACCTGTACGGCGATCATTATTTTGGCATCTGGCTTGTATGAAAATGCAGGCTTTGAGGGTGTTGCTTTGACGCAAATGGCGCTTGAAAGCCAGATTGGCGCATGGGGAGATGACTTCCTTGCCATAATCTTGTTCTTATTCGCTTATTCTTCAGTAATCGGTAACTATGCTTATGCTGAAGGTAATGTGCAGTTTATCAATAACAATCCTAAGGTCATGTTTATATTCCGCGTAGTCGTCCTCATGATGGTGTACTTTGGCTCAATCATGAGTGTGCCACTGATTTGGAACTTAGCGGATCTCTTCATGGGCGTAATGGCGAGTATTAACCTCTTTGCGATTTTATTGCTGACGCCATTCTTATTGATGCTGATGAAAGACTACACCTCACAGTTAAAACGGGGTGTAAAAGAGCCAGTATTTAAAATGGATGAACATCCAAAATATAAGGATCGCGTTAATTCCGATATTTGGTAAAGTCAAAAATTAACTTTAAAAAGCTCCGTTATCGGGG
The DNA here is from genome assembly GCF_013419225.1 of Acinetobacter sp. YH12097. Taxonomy (NCBI): domain Bacteria; kingdom Pseudomonadati; phylum Pseudomonadota; class Gammaproteobacteria; order Moraxellales; family Moraxellaceae; genus Acinetobacter; species Acinetobacter sp. YH12097. The sequence continues at coordinate 50,054 of NZ_VPAN01000012.1, forward strand.
CTTTTTTTGCTAGACAATGTTTTGGATCTTGATGTGGAAATTCTGCTAGACACTGAAATTTTGACAGCCAATGACTTTCTAGGTTGTATGTCAATATAATGTGCATCGGTCAGAGGCATTAACGAATAATAACAGTGACGTGAATGTGGACTGATTAGACTACTTTTTCTCTTCAAATCTCGAGTTGCATTTGGAATATCTCTCAATGAAAAGCATAACTGTTTTGATGACTGCATTCGCAATCAGCCTTGTGGGTTGTCAAAGTGTGGGCTCAAAAACGGTCAGCGCTGAAACAACCTCACAAATTCGGACTTATACCGCAGCACCTGCTCAAGTGGCGAATAACCGCATTGACTTTAAAAAAGTGAAAAAGCAGGAAAAGCGTCCGATTGTTGCTTTGGTTTTAGGGAGTGGTGGGGCACGTGGTTATGCGCACATTGGCGCCATTCAGATACTTGAACAGCAGGGAATACACCCTGATTTTATTGTCGGAACCAGTGCGGGCAGTATTGTGGGTTCAATCTATGCATCAGGTAAAAGTGCCAATGAGTTAAGAGATATCGCTTTGAATATGAAAGCCAATGATGTTCGAGAAATACGTTTGGACAAAAAAGGCTTTTTTGACGGTAAAAAAGTTGAAGATTATATCAATGAGCAAGTTGATGACGTGCCTTTAGAGTTGTTAAAAACCCCGATGTATGTGGTGGCAACTGAGTTAAAGGATGGCAAAAAAGTCGTGTTCAACTATGGCAATACGGGACAGGCTGTTCGTGCCTCAGTGTCGATTCCGAGTATGTTTATTCCAACGATTATTGAAGACACAGAATATGTCGATGGCGGCTTGGTCAGCCCAGTTCCTGTGGATGTTGCACGAGATTTAGGGGCAGATATTATTATTGCAGTGGATATTTTGGCACGACCGATTCATACCGAAACGTCGAATGTTTGGGGCTTGTTTAACCAAAATATCAATATTATGCAAAATCGTTTAGCTCAAGAAGAACTCAAGCGTGCAGACATTGTGATTCAACCTGATTTACGTGAAAAAGCACATATATTTGATGTGAAAGACCGTGAAGCGACGATGCTAGCAGGTGAAGAGGCAACTTTAGAAAAACTTGGAGAGATTTCTCGGGTTTATGCTGAACATCAATACAGCAAGGGGCATCATATTCCTTATTTAGCAGCCAAAGACTAGGTTGGTACGATCCGTAAATTGACATGCATCCTGTTCACCTCTCAGGGTGCATTTTTATTTCAGCAAAGCATTTTAATTTTTGCTCTCAGCTTTTCCCATGCTCAATAGTATCTAGTAATCATTAATATATTGGATGATGATTGGTTTTAGGTCTTAATCAAAAGATTTGCCAGATATAAAAATCGTGATAATACGAAAATATACAGTTAATTATTTGAAATTAATTAAGAAAATCCTATTAATTGGTTTTACGTAGATTTTAAGAGTATATACCTATATTAGCATTTTTATTCATGTGCTTACGTTTACCAATAGCGTTGAAGTGTTTAGAATATCATCAGGTTATTAATACTTAAAACCAATAATTGTTTTGAAGGTAGCAGTAGATGAAAACGCTTGATGTGGGGCAAAAAGTAAAGCTTGCGATGATGGAAGATAGCGTATTTATTGTCACTCATGTACATGTCGATAATTCTTATACGCTAGAAAGCACTAATGATGGTGAACAAAAAACCAGCTATGATAACGTCTCTTTCGAGATGTTAAAAGTCTTAGAAGATTAAGTTTAATGCAGTGCTGTGTTGAATCGATGGAGCAACGCGTTTTAATGGATGTGTTTTAAATATAAAACACAGCGTAGCTTTGCTTAAAAAACTGATAGATAGCGCAATAAATACTTGTTTATCGGGTGTATATCGTTATCGATATATATTTTACTGAATGATGGTATGATCACTATAAATAATAATGATGGTTTTTTTGCCGATTTGAACATTTAATTTTGATTAAAATCTATATAATAATCACATTAATCATTGTTATATCACGAGTCTAGAGAAACAAGATGTCCCCATTAGATCAAATTGCGAATGCACTAGACGACCAGTCAGAATTATCGATGTCAGTTTTAATGACTCCTGACATGGCGAATTTTTCGGGTAATGTGCATGGTGGAACGATTCTAAAATTGTTAGACCAAGTCGCGTATGCTTGTGCAAGTCGCTATTCTGGTAGCTACGTGGTGACACTATCAGTCGATAAAGTAAATTTTAAAGAACCGATTCACGTGGGTGAGTTAGTGACTTTCCTTGCAAGTGTGAACCATGTAGGTCGTACTTCAATGGAAATTGGTATTCGTGTTGAAGCTCAGAATATTCAAAAACGTACAGTACGTCATACCAATAGTTGCTATTTCACAATGGTCGCTGTTGATGATCAAGGTAAACCGAAACAAATTCCGGCATTGAATTTAGATAATGACTGGAAACGTTGTCGTTTCGAAGCTGCGGAACATCGTAAAGTGGCACGTTTACAGGAAAATCATCATCCTTCTTGCAGTATTTATAAAAAATCGACACAAAGCTAATCGCTTTGGTGGCTGAATATTTGAAAAGATCGCTTAAGCGATCTTTTTTTATTCTGAAATTCGTTTGGAAAGTGCAGTACGGATTTTAATTCCGAGTGTGCGACTAAAGTTTATTCTTCAAAGCTCAGTTAAAGATAGTCATTCAGTCCAATACTGTTTATTATGAAACGATACGTAGCGTTTCGTTTTTAAATTATGAGTGAAACTGAAAAAACTTCTCGGCGTAAGCAATGTATCTTACAGGCAGTCACAGATGCTTTGGCGGAAAGTGATTATCGAAGCATGACCATTGAAGATATTGCGGCTCGCGCAGGCGTGGGAAAATCGACGATTTACCGTTGGTGGAAGCATAAGTCCGATCTGGTTTTCGATGCTTTTAAAGCACACACCGCGTCGGTGTTTGAACTCGATTTATCACAAAGTTTAGAGTTCAATCTAAATCAACAATTGCTCAAACTATCACGGGCTTTAAATCAGCACGTGGGTCGAGCGTTGCTCGTGGTTTTGGCGGAGCATCGTGAAGCAGCGGGTGAGTTTTTTAAACAGTATTTGTTACCTCGACGAGAAGCGACACGTGAGCTGATCCAATTGGCCATTCAACGAGGCGAAATTCGCGCGGATTATCCTTTCGAACTCATGTTGGATATGTTGTATGGCCCGATTCATTATCAGATCATTTTCTTTAACACTCAGCCAGATGAAGACTATATCAAGCGACTGGTGCAGTTGGCGCTAAACCCGATTTTTACGGAGCACCAAGCCACGCGTAGCAGCGAGGCAATGACCTCATGACTACTCAACATCAGGCATCGTTATGGAACAAGTCTTTTGTTTTTTGTCTGAGTAATAACTTGTTTTTATTTAGCTATTACTTTGCGCTGCTGACCATATTACCCATTTATATTATGAAAGAATTGGGTGGTTCGATTCAGCAAGCGGGTATGGCTTTAACGCTGTTTTTGGTGTCATCCATTGCGATTCGTCCCTTTTCCGGCATGATCATTGAGCGTTTTGGTAAAGCCAATTCTGTACGTATTTCAGGCTTTATTTTTGTCGTTTTTGCGCTGAGTTATTTGTGGATTGACAGCATGTGGTCGTTGTTGGTCATTCGTTTTTTACATGGTTTTTGGTTCAGTATATTAACCACGGTCAATGTTCCCATCGTAAATGATTACATCCCAGATCATCGAAAGGGCGAAGGCATGGGCTACTTTGTCATGTCGACCAACTTAGGAGTGGTGATCGGGCCATTTTTAGCGCTGAGTATGATTCAATCCAGCAGTTTTAGTACCTTATTTGCAGTATTAGCCTTATTGGTTGCAGTGGGCTATATTTTTACGTGGTTGGTTCAAATACAAGAACACGTACAGCATAAATCAAGTGATCAAGCGAGCCAATCCGCAGCCATCCAATGGCGTGATGTGATAGAAACACGGGTACTTGCCATCAGTTTTGTGGCATTGCTGACCGCATTTGCATATTCGAGTGTGATGAGTTTTATCACCGCTTATGCAGAGTTGAAGCATTTACTCGCTTATACCAGTATCTTTTTTATTGTCTTTGCTGTGTCGATGTTGCTCGTCCGTCCTTGGGTTGGCAAAGTCTATGATCGTAAAGGCCCGAGTGCAGTCATCTATCCATCATTTATTTGCTTTGCCATTGGTTTGGTGGTTGTGAGTTTTCTCACGAATCAATGGGTGCTTTGGATATCGGCAGTTTTTATGGGCATCGGCTACGGTTCAGTTTTCCCATGCCTGCAAACGGTCGCGATTCAAACGGTAGAAAAAGCCCGAATGGGACATGCGATATCCACCTTTTTTGCCTTGTTTGATATTGGCCTTGCTGTCGGTTCGGTCATTATGGGTGTGCTGATTGCATACTTTGGATTTCAGGCAACCTATTTATTTTGTGCGGTGATGGTGCTGTTCACTTTGTGGATGTATCGTTTATTCGTGGCAAACCAATTTAAACGCAGTGCTTTAGGAGCTGAATAATGGAATTACGACATCTACGATATTTTGTTGCGGTTGCCGAAGAGCTAAATTTTACCAAGGCTGCGCAGCGAATGTGTACTGTGCAACCTTCTTTAAGTCAGCAAATTAAAGACTTAGAACAGGAAGTTGGGGTGCAATTATTGATGCGAACCAACCGAAAAGTTGAGTTGACTGCAGAAGGTCAGGCCTTTTTAAAAGAAGCGCGTTTGAGTTTAGAACATGCTGAAAAAGCCATGATAGATGCGCGTCAAATTGCGCAGCTCAGTAAAGAACAACTGAATATCGGCTTTGTTCCTGTGGCTGAAATGAAGGTCTTTCCTTATATCATGCCGAATATCCGTGCTCAGTTTCCTGAGTTAAAAATTCATTTTCATAGTTTAATGGATGTCGATCAGATCAGTGCAGTGCGTAAAGGGGAAATTGATATTGCCTTTACCCGTTATGTCGAAGAAAGCCCTGATATAGAATCTGTTCAGATTTTTACTGAGCCTTTGGCGCTGATTGTACCGAAAAATTCGCCTGTGGCAGAACAGCGGCACATTAGCATTAAAAACATGAATAATCAGGATTTTATTATTAGTGATGAACATTCATCACCTGAGCTATACCGAATTATTCAAGATTTCTTTAAGCAAAATAAACTGAATGTGAACTTGGTACAGCATTCGACCAATATTTTGTTAAATGTCAATTTGGTCGGTATGGGCGTGGGGTGGAGTTTGGTACCGTCTTATGTCATTCCATTGCTCGGTGATAAAATATTGGTTAAAAGTACGGTTGAACCTTTGCCGACCATTGGTTTGTATGCGAGCTATCGAAAAGATCGTAAAAATGATGCAATCGAATTGATTTTAAAAGTCTTAAAAGAGCAGTTCTATATGGGCTTTTTCTAAGCCTTTAAATATTGCCCTAAGATTTAAATAAAAAAATCCTGAATTAAGCGCTTCGGGATTTTTTATTTATCGTATTTTTAATCAAAGACTCAATGATAAGTTGCCTTTATCGCTCTGATTTATTTAAACCATTTTTGTAAATAGGGTTTCATCACGCGGTAGGCAATCAAACCGATAAAAATAATCAGATAGAGTGGCCAAATCGTAATGAGAATAACCAGTAGGCTCAACACAAATTGCCAACCTTTTTGAATACCATACCACGCTCTTTGCCAGAAACTATCGCCATTTAACTGCGCAACAGCATCAAGGTTAATATCGATATGTTCACGGACAGTGGCAGGTTGAGTAAAGCCAATCACAATCGTGCTATAGCGGACACGATCTTGAACTTCTAAGCGAGTCAGGCGTGAGATTTCATTGACTTGCGCTGCTGCTACATGGTCTGGCACGACCGTTGTTTGCGACATTTTTTCTTCGAGTAGTTTTAGCTCATAGCGTTTTGCCGAATATTGCTGACGGTTCAAAAAATGCATAAGGGGCAACAGTTGATTAACGAAATGTGCAGCTTTTTCACTTGGCACACGAATGATCATTTCCGCTTGCGGATTTATTTTTTCAAAGATTTTAATTTTGCCGTCAGCAATCGGGTAGGATTGACTCTCTTGCACCACAAAGTCGATATTTTTCTGTTCAATAAAGCCACCTAAACTTAGCGTGAGTTTTTCAATTTCTAAGGCCGTTTTAACCACATCTTTCGACTCAAAACTGACATTGGCTTCTCGAACCATTTTACGAGAGGCTTCGGCTGGGTTGACCTGCTCATTTAAAATAGTTTCAGGTTTTTGTGTTGTTGCAGGCGTGGTAGACGGCTCATTGGAAGTGCTTTCCGCTGCTTGATCTTGCTGTGTACTGACTTGAGCAGGTTGTGCATCTGCGCTGGCTTCAGTTGCCATTTCTTCGGTTTTCTTGGAACAGCCTGAAATTAAAATCACCGTAAACATGGCAATTAAATATTTATTTTTCATCGATGTAGAGCTCAATTGTTTGATTATCAGAAAGTCGGAGTAAATACTTTTTGCTTTAAATATAAATTCAAATTTAGCGTAATTATTAGTCGGGCGTATTGTATCGGAAAGTGTTTAAAGCACGGATGAACGCAACATAATTCTACATAAAGCCGCGTATAGTAATAGACAGAACAACAAGGATGAAAATAAGGATATCTACAATGAACCCAGCAATGAAACTCTACAGCAATCCACGCTCACGCAGTAATACCATTCTGCCTTTATTAAAAGAATTAGACATCGAGTCAGAAGTTGATATTATTGAAGTGCCATATGAAGAGATGCATCAAGCGGCATATCTCAAGATTAATCCCATGGGCAAAGTTCCCTGCTTGGTCGATGGTACTGCTGTGATCAGTGAAACTGCAGCCATCTTTAGCTATTTAGCCGATAAATTCAGTGACAAAGGTTTAGCACCCGCATTGGATGATCCAAAACGGGGTGAATATTTGAAATGGATGTTTTTTTGTCATGGTCCGCTGACTGAATATATGGACATGAAAAATGTCGGCATTAGTACTGAGTTGATGGATGAAAAACGTGGCAGTTTGAGTTTTGGTAATGAAAAAATACTTTTAGATTTTATTAAAACAGGGCTTGCGCAGGCACAGCCATATCTGTTGGGGGATAAAATTAGCGCAGCAGATTTGTATTTAGCTTATTGGATGGTGTATGCAATTTCATTCAAAATATTGCCATATTTAGATGAATTTAAACCTTTTATTCAGCAGATTCAGCAACGTGAATCGGTAAAAAATGTGCATTGGTTTCAGTCGGTTTAACTTGGATGCTTATTTGATTGTTGGCTGAACTTGGTATTGCTATATGTCTATTCATATAACTCTTTCTTTGAGAACTAAAAAGAAAGAGTTTTAAATATCAATCACTAAGATGATAAAGCGATTTTAATTATTGCCTAGATAATGTATGGCATATATTGCGCTAAATTAAATAGACTCAATCGTTGTTGGTTCTATTTAAAAAATCATGGGCTTCATCATCAGATAGAGGTGGGCCTAAATCTCTTTCAAGTTTGGCATATATTTCGAGTAGCCTTTTTTGATGTGGATCCATATCTAAGGCACGATGCTGCTGATATGTTAATTGATCATCAATCCAATAATAATGCTGAATCGCAGCCCCTGCGAAACTGGTTTTCAAATGGAGTTTGTAATAACCAGAAAAGTTATGTTTCTTGGTATCTAGACAGAGATACGCGAAGGTAGACCAACCACTTTCGGGAAATTTAAGGCGAGTTCGGCAGGGCTTCTTTTCTAGTGTAAATGTGGGTGAATAGACTTGGCCTTTTAGAATGATATTTTTATCTTGACCAAAATATTGCGTTTGTAATGCAAATAAAGCAAGAATCACTGTGGTGAGAAAAAAGCTGGCAATGATTGAATAAAAAAATGAAATGTATAAATGGAAGGACAAAAAATTAGATTCTTCGTTTTTGTTCACATCTTTTTCTAAGCGTAATAAATAGCAATTCAAAGAAATAAGAAAACAGAGGCAAAAAACGAAAATAGGTAACCAACTATTGGCATGAAAATGATGTATCTCTACGAAAATGAGTGAACAGATAAAAATAAAACCTAACAAACTATAAATGAATAATTTCTGAAATCTTTTTTGCATTTTGCGAAGCTTATAATTATGTATTGAACGATTATAGCATCTGATGTTTATAGTGATTATAGAAAAAAATCACCATGCTTTATGCATGGTGATTTTTAATTCTTGTAGATCTATTTCGATTATTAAGCATGCAATTTTGCAAACAATTGTTGGCTCACGCTGTCTAAAGTTTGTGGAATTGCAATCGCTGCAACAAAACGGTCTGGGCGAAGAATCGTAACAGATTCAGTGGTTTTACCAAACCAACCACGAATATCGGTACCAATATCACCAATCGTAATCACATTGTCGTACTTGGTGCGATTTTCATTGCTAAGCTGAACAGCAGGCAATACTTGGATAAATTTAACGCCCAATTTTTGCCATTTTTTCATGGTCGCATCTGACAGACCCCATTTCGGATCAACGCCCCAAGCAATGATTGCAAAGTCGTTACCGATGACTTCATCAAGTAGGACTTTTTCACCAGATTCAAGTTGAACATATGGTTGAATGAACATTTTACCCACAGGTGAATCTTTAACACCGTTATTGATCAATGCACCATCGTTGTACTTCGGCATTGGCTTGAAGCGCATTTCCAATAGATATTGTTTGATCGGTTTGATGTAATTGAGCGCATACGCGATACCATCACGCACGAAACCTTGCCATTTTTTTGGTGGCGCAAGGACATGACCCGCCATTACAGAAAGATCAATCATCGCTTTGGCATGATCTTTACGTTCAACTTGGTATGTATCTAAAAGCGCTGGGCCAGCTTTGCCTTGTACAACCATAGCAACTTTCCACGCAAGGTTGAATGCATCACGCATACCACTGTTATACCCTTGACCTTGCCATACTGGCATGATGTGCGCAGCATCGCCTGCAAGTAAAATACGGTCTACACGGAATTTATCTGCAATACGGGCATTGTGGGTATAAACACGCTGACGAATCACTTCAATACCATCGGTCGTTGGAAGTACTTTCGACAATAATTTGGCAATGTTTTCAGGTTTGCTTAATTCTTCTTGAGTTTCACCAGGCATCACCATAAATTCGAAACGACGAATACCGTGTGGAAGTGCAGCAGATACATAAGGACGCACAGGGTCACAGCATAGGTAAATGTGTGGCGTTGCAAGTGGGTCATTATTGATGTCGATCACGATCCATTGGTTCGGTGCAGTTTTACCATCGAAGCCGATGTTGAGGGTACGACGTACCACAGAGTTACCACCATCACAAGCAATCAAATACTGCGCTTGAATTATTTCAGCTTCACCGTCTTTATTTTGAATATTGAGCGTTACACCATTGGCATCTTGGCTAAAATCAGACAATTGACGAGAGAATAAAACATTTGTGGTTTCGTACTGTTTTAAACCTTGTAGCAGTACATTATCGACTTGCGGTTGAATAAAGGCATTACGACGTGAGAAACCAAATTCACGAGTGAGCGGTTGAATGTCTGCGAAACAACGACCTTTAGGGGTTAAGAAACGCATCGCGTGGTTCGGTGTCGTATGCGGTAACACTTGGTCCACTAAACCTAATGATTGGATGGTACGTAATGATTCATCATCAATACCAATCGCACGTGGGTAGTCAATCAGGCTGTCCAGTTGTTCAATCACAGTGACATTGACGCCTTGCTTACTTAAGTAGTTTGCAATGGTTAAGCCGACAGGACCAGCGCCCAGAATGGCAACTTCCGTTGTGTAATTTGCTTTATTGCTCATGCGTAAACATCCAATCACTTCACATATGCCACTATTAAGTTCTAAAGCTAGGCTTTCAACAAGCTAGGCATAAGTCGAAACGATGAATCGAATTGTCGTGTTTTTTGCAGGGTTTTATTTTAAGTGAATGATATATATTTATTTATATGAAAATCATCAATCATTTTGAATGATTTATCGATCATTAAAATCTATCAATCAGTGGCTTTGAGCATAAAAAAGCCGAACCATTTTTCAATGATCCGGCGACTTTAATTCATTTAGCACAACATTTTATTAGTGAGGGATAAATGTTGAGCAGCAGACTAAATGAATTTAGCGTGTGGAGTACGCTATTCGTCTATTACTGAGCAGGTTGAGCTGGTGCAGAACCTTCAGCATTTGCTTCTGAAGCAGGTTGAGCAGCAGTACCTTCAGCAGCAGTTGTTTCAGTCGCTGGCTGTTCTTGAGTGCTAACCACTACTTTTTCTTGTTCAGGCGCTTCTTGTTTATCTTTGCTCGCAGCAAAACTTGTTGCAGCTGCAGCAGCTAGAGTAGAAGCAAGTAAAATTTGAGTTAATTTCATTTTGAGCATCCTTATATATTTTAGTAAGTCCTGAAAAGATCATCACGTCCATCAGGAGAGAGCTCATGCTAAATTGAGAAAACCGAGTGATCAATGCGAGCAACAAAGTGAAACAGACTGGTTAACTGGATGAATACATAACCGTCCATCCTGTGTTTTAAATGTAAAAAAATATCGGAATCTTCATTTAACTTTGCAAGAAAAAATGACCAAATCGACTTCATGATTCATTCATTGTTTACATGATGATTACATCGAAGTCGTAATTAAGCTGAATCCAGAATTTTCACTAAAATCCAAATGTAAGGATTCTTTTCGATATGGCTATTTTTTTAAATATAAGAGTTAACTTTGCCAATAAAATGTGACCAGATATGTCATGCATTCATGCAAATGGAATAAATAGGCTGTTTAACAGCCAGATCATCATTCAATGCCTCGGATACTAGGCTAATCTATGCTTTAGGAAAATGAAGACGGAGAAATGAAGACTAGGCTTGCAGCATTTTTTTGAAATCATTATGGTAAAGGCCATCAATCATTGGCTATTTATTTGAGTGACTCACTTTTGAAATTAGTTTCTACCCACGGTGCGATTCCGGTTCATATTATTTCTGGCTTTTTAGGTGCGGGTAAAACCACAGTTTTACAGCAGTTATTAAAGCAAAAGCCAGCGGGCGAAACTTGGGCCGTACTGATGAATGAGTTTGGGCAAATTGGGGTCGATCAACAGATGTTGCCGCAAGATCAGGGCTTTGCGGTGAAGGAATTATTGGGTGGATGTCTATGTTGTAGCAGCCAACTGCCGATGCAAATTGCGTTGTCACGGTTATTGTCAGAGGTGAAACCCGACCGACTGTTTATTGAGCCGACAGGTTTGGGGCATCCGGGACAACTTTTGGAGCAATTGACTGAGCCACATTGGCATCCGCATTTAGCCATGCGAGCATTGGTGACCGTGGTCGATGGCTCACGCTTACATGATCAAGATTGGACTTCGCAAAACCTGTATGCCGATCAACTCAAAGTGGCACAAATCGTTGTGGTGTCTCATGTCGATTGTATGAGTGATGCCGATCAAGCTGGTTTGGAACGACTCAAACAAGCGTATTTACCGTATCAGCAGCAATGGATCAATGTCGTCAAAGGTGAATTAAAACTGGCAAATATTGATCTCGCCTATGTGGGAAGTCCGCGTAAAATTCAGCCTTTATTGGCGATGCAAAAGCAAACGTTGGTCGATGTACCCACAGAAATTAAACAGTTGCCTTATCATTATGTTGAATCCGCTCAGGGCTATAGTGTCGCAGGTTGGAAACTCCCAAAACGATGGATTTTCGACTTTTTTGAGCTGTTAGATTTACTCTGTGAGCAGCAAGATTGGCTACGGATCAAAGGTATTTTTCAGACAGACCAAGGTTGGAAAACCTTTAACTTTAATCCTGATCAGTTTAATTATCAGTCGAGCGAGGAAAGTATCGATAATCGTGTCGAAATTATTTACCAAACTGAACGTGAATGGCTCGAATTTGAAGATCGATTAATGCAGTGCCGTATCGATGCCGATAAAGCGGAGAAATAAGTAAATCAGCGCAGCAAAAGCTTGCTAAATCTTATATGCTAGGCGCCAAATTTGAGGACTTTCACATGGCGCTAAAAGCTACAATTTATAAAGCAGATTTGAACATTGCCAATATGGATGTACACCAATATGGTGATTATCAATTGACGATGGCTTTGCATCCTTCTGAAACTATTGAACGTTTGATGGTACGTGTCTTGGCATATGCACGCTATGCTGACGAAGCATTAGAATTTACCAAAGATCTTTTCGAAACAGATGAACCTGCGTTGTGGGAAAAAGATTTAACAGGTCAATTGGTGAAATGGATTGAAGTCGGTTGTCCTGACGAAGATAAAGTCAAAAAAGCCAGTGCTCGTTGTCCACAAGTTGCTGTGATTACCTATGGTTCTTCAGTAGACGAATGGTATAAACGCAACAGCAAACTGAAAACCCTGAAGAATGTTGAAATTTGGCAATTATCTGAAGCGAGTACAGCTGCCATTCAAGAGTTATGCGAACGAACCATGTCTTTACAATTAAACGTAATGGATGGCGAATGGACTTTGATTGGTGATAAAGCTCAAGCGGTGATTGAATGGACACAATTGCAATAAGCATTTGATGTGATTTAATTCATCACGATGGATGTGAGTTCAGGCTTGCATCCTTGTTGCTATAACTATTTTTCAGCTAATACAATTCTGTTAATTTAAAAGTTGATTTGAAACTCAGTCAATCTAAAACCAAAATAAAAATTTAATTCGGGAAAATTTCTAGCCCTCAATTTATGTAACGCCAATGGAAGAATCCTCTTTATTAGCTATGTAAATAGCGTTGTTTATAGCGCTTAAACTTCTTCATTCAATGAACGTTCAAACTTTTAGAGCGCTTTAAATTTTTTATTCGTTTCTTCCCATTGCATCTTAGTGATAATGGAATACTCCTAAATGTTTCAAGACATGTGAGCTTTACTAGTAAATGTTTATTTGCATACTGATCTAAATCATTGTGTTCTCAACTTTGAGTCGGTAAGTTCTAACGCATTCAAGGGCATCATGTTCAGACTGATTCTGTTTATAATAGTGCTTTATTTAGATTGCGGCATTTGAGGTTGAGAGCATGAGCACGGAATTAGAAATTATTGACTTAGTGGTAGGCGAAGGTAAAGAAGCGGTTAAAGGCGCTTTGATTACAACGCACTATACAGGCTGGTTAGAAGACGGTACTAAATTTGATTCATCACTGGATCGTGGTAATTATTTTGAAACAGTGATTGGTACAGGCCGTGTAATTAAAGGATGGGATCAGGGCATCATGGGGATGAAAGTCGGTGGTAAACGTAAGTTAATCGTGCCATCACATTTGGCTTATGGTGAACGTAAAATGGGTAATGTAATTCCTGCCAATTCAAATCTTATTTTTGAGATTGAATTGTATGATGTAAAAACTCGCGATTAATACAGCGACTGTTTTAGATCAGTGACATGGAAGTTATTGATCAATTTGATAAAATAGTAGTTGTTATTTTTGTCTTTTACCGTAGATTAGAATAATTGCTCGAGTATAAACGCAGGAATCAAAGCCGTTGTCTTTACAGTTGCCTTGCACCAGATTGTTCTGGGTTCTTACCTTTATTATTTTTACATTGGCATTCACTGTATCGACTGCTCAAGCACAGTATGAAACTGCTCCTAAATCGTTTTATTTAAAACATCAAAACGAAGTTAACCAAATCTACTTCACTGAAGACACCAGTAGCCTCTTACAAGGCAAATGGTTGTTTTATCCAAATCAATTTTTAACGTCTCCGAGTTCAGTTCTAGTCGGTCAAACGGTCTATCTTCCCGTATCATTTAAAGACATCACAGGGGATAGTAAAGGCTTTGGGACATTTACTGGACATTTCCAAATCCCCAAACAATTTATTGGCCGACGTATCGCGGTCTTGATTCCAAATCAGTACGGTGCGTATCGGGTATTTTTAAATGGTGATGTGATCGTTCGTTTGGGAGAAGTTGGGCGTACTGAAGCAGAACAAAAAACGGAGAATGCACCGCGAATTGCCTATTTTGTGGCACAAGATGAATATTTCACTTTAACCATTCAGGCTTCAAGTTTTAACAGTATGCATGGCGGGTTTGAAAACCCAATGCGTATTGGTATCGCCAAGACAGTAAACCGCCAATTCCAACAACAAATGATGAGTATTGGGATGGTGTCGGGCGCCGTCTTGGGTGTGGGACTATTTACGATCCTATTTTCTGTTTTCCGAGGTTTACGCGGTCGCAATAGCCGAAGTAACTTGGTGTTTGGCTTATTTATTGTCTTTTTAGCACTCCATAATTTATTTTCAGCACCTTATGCCTATACCACTTTTACCGATATCAATTGGTTGTGGGGCACGCGATTAGAATACTTATTTACCTATTTGGCATCGATTTTCTTTTTAAGTTATATCCACTTGCTCAGTCGTCGCTATTTATTTACCTTAAATTATCAGATCGCGATTTTGCTGTTGTCGTTGAATATTTCAGTGACTTTTGTTTCGACGCCTGAAATTTTTCAACCTTTGGCAACTTACAGTTTTGCCTATGTGATCGTTGTTCTAAGTAATTTTGCTTATGGTTTTTACGTAACACTGAAAAAGAAAGAACCGTATTCAAAATTAAATTTAATCGCGGTTATTTTCCTGTGCATTACCTTTTTAAACGACTTTTTGCTGATGATGAATTTGATTGATTCAGTCAATTTATCGTTCATTTCAACCAGTTTGTATGCCTTGTTGATCATGTTTCAGCAATCGCACCATTATGCACAGCAGTCTATGCATACCGAGCAGTTGAATAATAGTTTGCTTGAGCTAAACAGTTCACTCGATCAGAAAGTCAAAGAGCGCACCTTACAGCTCCATGAGCTGAATAAAAAGCTAGAGCTACAAATTCGTATTGATGCCTTAACGGGGGCATTCAACCGCCGTGCACTGAATGCTGAAATTCAACGCTTATATTCGGAAGTCCGTTTTCATAGCCATCGAACATTGGTCTTTGCCATGTTAGATGTCGATTATTTTAAAAATTATAATGACCACTATGGACATCTCAAAGGCGATGAGGTGTTACAGCAGATCGTGAAAACCATGCAAAACACTCTGCCAAGTTCAGCCTATGTGGCTCGCTACGGGGGAGAGGAGTTTGCCATATTGATGCATGATGTTCCGTATGCGATTGCCCAAGAGCAATTACAATTGGTACTCGAAGCCATGCGTAATGAACAGCTTGAACATGTTAATCGGGGTGATGACAAAAATTACGTCACACTGAGTTTGGGGATGGCATGGATGGATAAGCAGAATGACTTCGACAGTATCGAAGCCTTAATGAAGCATGCAGACCATTATTTATATATGGCCAAACAGGCAGGACGCGATCAACTTAAGCCTTGATACTCCGTTGTAAACGGTGAAAACTTTGCGGTGCTATCGCTAGTATCCTTTGCCAATACTTATTTAGATTGATCTCTTTTTAAATTCACCTATCATATTCATCCTATTTGAAAATCTATCTTTTTATGAGGTTTGCCTCTCTACTAACAGAGCTGTTTAACCAATTTGAGCGGAACATCGGTAGGCTCAAAATCCTGATGTGCGACAAAGCCATATTTTTGGTAAAAGGCGAGTGCCGTATGGGTACTTTCTAGACTGATCTCGGTAATATTCTTTTTCCGGACGCAGTGCATCATGTTTAATAATAACGCCTTACCAATGCCTTGGTACTGACGTTCAGGGCAAATATAGTTCAGTAAAATTTGTCCCTGATCACTGACTAAAATAAAGCCGACCACTCGATTGTCACTGACGTAGACCCAACTGTCGTTGTAAAGCATCCACATTAAAATATTTGATTGGTTTGCCTCCTCAAGCCAAGTTTGAATCACACTTTCATTACGTTGATGGTCCTGGATACATGAACGAATGCTGTTGTGAATCACGTGAATAATTTCGGGTATGTCCTGGATTTGTGCTTCGCGTATCATAATTTTTTCTTTTTATAAAAAACTCCAACAGCCTGCCATTTCAGAAGATATCGCCCTGTGCTTAAAGAGGCTTATTGTTGCGTTTTATGTTTTTTTGCTGCCATTGCGCTGTTGGGTTGGGTTTTTATTTCAAAATTGTTGCAAAATTTACAAATGTATATTTATAAATTAATCATTAAATATGGATAAATAACCACATAAATGCATCTAACTATACTGTTTTTAAAGTAATAATAGATCTTTTAGAAATGTATACATACTCAATGATTTCAGCAGGTGTAATAGTTTGAAATAAATTAGCAAAGAAAATAGGCCAAATTTCAGCTTTAAAATAATTTTGTATGAATTTTAAACGTTATTGTGCGTTATATTAGTCCATAAAAATATTCGATGATTCAAGATGTGCATGCGCGTCATCGGCAGTAGGTTGTTATTATGGTTAATTTTCTCATTGTGATATGTATTCTGATCGCGTTGTCTGCAGCGGGCATTGTGGTCAAAAAAATCCTAAAAACAGAAAAATATCGTCAAAAATATACGCGCTACCAAGCACCAGAAAAATCGAACAGTATCTCTTTAGCATCGAATGATGATGCTATACGCCAAGTCGATCAGGTCATTGAAGTTGATGAATATGAACAGCAACTTTTTGATGATATTGCGGAAATTTTCTTTCAACAACAATACAAATTAGATTCGCTACAGGCAGCCGAGCAGTTACAAGAAGTCTTTTTACGTCGCATGCCAGTGAATTGTAAAACTCAAATTCGCCAATTAGATTTGAATGAATGGTCGATTTATTGGAATTTTTACAATCAATCGCTCGAGTATTATTTAGGCCGATACGGTGAGTTTTATACACATGTCGACCGTTTTGGCGAAGAACATAAAATTGAATATCGCTATCAAGACTCCGCAAGTTGAAGCAAAATGCGATCTTGGACTAAATCGAGATAACTCAAATCATCGGTTATTCGGGCCATTAAAATTGCGCCTTCATAATCCGCCAAGCTGATTTTGGCAAGTTGCGCGGCATGTTCGATGCTCATGCATCGCTGAAAAAACACTTCAAAGGCGAGTTGCCACTCGTGAAAGATGGACTGTAATTTCGCAAAAATCTCGGTAGGCAAATGTTGACGTTCCATACTTAATATCCCGACTAAACAA
Source organism: Acinetobacter sp. YH12097 (assembly GCF_013419225.1). NCBI lineage: Bacteria > Pseudomonadati > Pseudomonadota > Gammaproteobacteria > Moraxellales > Moraxellaceae > Acinetobacter > Acinetobacter sp. YH12097. The sequence goes on from NZ_VPAN01000012.1 coordinate 67,268, forward strand.
CCTAATCCACCTTGGCTAAAAAACTGGATGGCCAGTTGATGGATGTGCGGGTAAGTCTGTTGAGGTGATGCAGTGGATTGCTGTAATTGCTGAAAAATACTGTGCTTTAACTTCACGTGTGTCAGGTTTAAAATTTCCATCAGCAAAGCGTCTTTATTCGGATAGTCATAATAAAACGCAGCTTTTGAGAGTCCACAGGCTTCAGCCAATTTCCCCATGCTGCAGCCCATATAGCCATAGCGTTTAAAGGCGTGTGCTGACTGTAACAACAGATGTTCAGAGGTGTTTTTCCGTGGACGCATGTATCTCTCTATCCGAATAATTCAATGTGCAATGTATGAAGTAAATTGGTCTAGGCGACTAATAGCTCGTTAAACCTTCCAATCACTTCCTGCCATAAGGGTTCAGCACCTTTGCGGAAATATCCCATATGACCAATCTGTTTTAGACCATAATCTTGCGCTTCAATATTGATATAGTGCATTGACGCTTGCGCATAATGCTGCATAAAAGCGTGTCGTGAATTGGGTAATGCCCAGTCATCATCGAGTGCAGCGACCGCATAAATCGGCGTTTGAACAGCAGCATATTGTTGAGATAACTCACTCAGCTCAGGGTCGGCAAAGAAATAGGTTGGGTTTTTACACCAACGGCGCCATTGTTTATAGACATCGACAGGAAGGTCAGCGCCCATATTGAGTTTGCTCCAAGGCAAATACCCTTTGATGGCAACCATTGGCGGAAAAACGATATTCCACATCACATGAACCTTCATTTTTTCTTTAAAGGGCATATAGCCATGCCAACCTACGCCAGTGCCAAAACAATACATGGCACGTATCTGATCGTGATTTGAGGTGAGGCCTAATGCTTGACCGCCATAGGAGTGTCCCACTAGAAAAGTTTCCTGACCGTGTTGTTGCATATAAGCTATGGCACCAGAAAGGTCATAACGTCCCCAGTCGAGGTAGGACATTTTAAAGCCTTTGAGTTTTGGAGGAGCAGAACGTCCAATACCACGATAATCAAAAGTTAATACTTGATAACCGAGTCCTGCGGCATACTCGGCAAAACGACGGTAAAATTGTTGAGGTACACCTGTAGCACTTGAAATAATAATATTGGCCTTAGCGGCAGTATTAGGCCGATATTCAACGCCTGAAAGCGTATAACCATCGGTTGCAGGGAAACTCACGGGTGTACTATGTATTTCTTGCGCTGCTGGTTCTAAATCCGTTGACATAATTTTTCTCTTGATAGGCAGGACGTAAAGGGTTTACTCACTTTAAATAAAGGGTTATTTGCCCTGAAAATTGGCTGCGCGACGTTGTAGCATGGCCATCACACCTTCTTGTACATCTTGTGTTTTTAGTAGTGGTTGTAAGTGCTGATCCAATTGAGCAAAGGCAGCATCGGCTCCCAAATGCATCCCTTGCTGTACTGCAGCGAGTGTTGCCTGAACCGCCAGTGGTGCAGCCTGTGCAATTTGTTCTGCAAGTTCTATTGCACGAGATAAGGGCGCTTGGTCGGTGATTTCAGTCACCAAGTTCATGTCATATGCCGTTTGCGCATTGAAACGTTCACCTGTGAGTAAATAGCGCATGGCTTTATTCCAACCCGCTGCTTGCACAAAGCGAACTGTTGCGCCACCAAAGGGAAGAATGCCACGTTGCACTTCCATTTGAGCAAACTCCGTGTGACGCTGTGCGATCACGATATCGGCATTCAGCATGAGTTCAATACCCGCTGTAAAACAGAACCCTTGTACCGCGACCACAACTGGTTTTTTTCGTTGTCGTGAGTTGGTTCCCCACGGATTAATTTGCTGATCAGGAAAATTAAACAGCCCGCTGCCAAGTTTGGGTTGTAGTTCGACCAGATCTAGACCCGCAGTAAAATGATCGCCATGAGCAAAAATCACCGCACAGCGTAAATTTGGATCATCTTCATATTCAGTGAGCGCCAGTGAAAGGTCATGAATTAAATGACTGTCAAACGCATTTCGTTTATCTGCACGGTCCAAACCGATTAAATAAAGATGACCACGAATTTCTCGACTTACACGACCTTGTTGTTCTGACATTTGGATAATTCCTTCTGATTATTCTTTATGCATAGCTAAGTTTTTAAAAGATTGTTAGAAAACTGTCAAAACTGATGCGTTCAAAACATCAAAATCATCGTCTGGTGGATGAGTGGTTTGATTTAAAATTTACAGAGTTGATATGAAATAGTGTGTGATATAGCTTGCCTTTGGGCTGATTTTTTCCATAATAGCTGCAGCTTTTTTAAGGCCCAATCAACCATGTCGAACTTAGAAATATTTGCAGTTATTATTAGCTTAATCGGGGTGAGTTTAACCATTAAGCGAAATATGTGGTGTTGGTGGTTTAACTTTGCAGCTTTTTTGCTGTATGCCTACTTGTTTTATACCTACAAACTTTATGGCGAAACCATTTTGCAGTTTTTCTTTGTGGTGGTGAACTTCTACGGTTTTTATCACTGGTTGAAGGGCAAACAACAAGATCATGACATCCGTATTGAACCGATTGCGACCAAACTCGTGATCTTTCAAATGCTCTTAGCAGCGGTGGGCGGTTTGATTTTTGGTTTAAGTTTGCACTATTTTACCGATGCAGCCGTACCGATTTTGGATGCACAATTGGCCGCGTTTAGCTTACTCGCAACGTATTGGACCAGCCGGAAACATATTGCTACTTGGGTGCTTTGGGTATTTGTCGATATTATCTATGTGGGTATGTTTATATACAAAGACCTGTATCTCACTGCGGCGTTGTATGCTGGTTTTGTGGGCTTGGCGGCATTTGGTTGGTGGCAATGGACACAAGTCAAAAATAAACAGCAGCAACAGGCGATGAAAGCTTTATAAGGATCATTGGGTGATGGCAAAGCTACTTTTAATAGCCGATTCCGAACCCGATGAATAAGTAAAGAGCGTGCAGAGTCATGATTATCGACTTTCAACTTGAGCAGCAACTGCGTTTTGATCGACAAGCTGGGTTTCTATTGCAGCAAAAAGCGAGCTTTTTTCAGTTTGAACAAATAGCAGATGTGTATAACGCTGAATGGCTCAATGCATTTCCACAAGGCACGCAATGTAGCATCAGCGGTTTGGATGATGGTGCAGATGAATACGGCATCCAAATCAGTTACAAACACCAAAGTATCTTGATTGATTATTCACAAGTAATCAAATTGGTACACCGTGATCGGGATGGTGTGGTGCATAGCATGCTTTTAAATTAATAAAATTTTTAAAATCAGCTCTTTAAAGATTCGTTTTAAAAAAGAAAAAAATAAGCGTAAGAAGAAATGAAAAGATATGGAACGTTATTAAAGCAATGACGCAACTTGACCCAAAAGATTCAACATTTAAAATTTTTAATCAGCTATGTTTCGAACTTTTTCATGATTATGGCTCGCACTGCACGTCTTTTGAACCAAGCGCTTTGATAAGTGCAAAACCAATGCAACAGCTGCCTGAACAAGCCAGCTTTGATATTGTAAGCCTCGACTTCGGTCATTGGTACGCAAAGTTGTCCTATGCAGGGATGTATTTAAAAATCGATGCGGGCTGGGAATTTCAGCTCGAGTTTAAAGATCAGCATGGGCAAATCTATTAAAAAGTCCTTTAAGGCAGAGTCCAATGAGTTGCAGTATGGCAATTCTGTTTTTTCAGCTTGGTTTCAGGTCAATGACAGCCATAACGCTTTTCGATTTAATTAAAAGCACAGTTTTAGCAACTGTAGACTGGGCGAAATAAAACAATAAAACCAATATTGACCTGAAGGATTACGAGAATGGCACATCAATTTACCGTCAATGCCACTATTCATGGCGTTTCAATTGAAGATTTTAAACGACTAGCCGCAGATATCAGCTTGCATGAAGCGGTGTGCAAACGCATACCGGGTGAAAATCTAGAAATTTTAGAATCAAAAAAAACAGGCGATATGTATACCTTAAAACGTGCATATAACCTTGATGTAAATATTCCAGATATTGCCAAGAAGTTTTTAAAAGATGCGTTTCGTCTGAAACGTACGGATATTAGTAATTTGGCGGCGTTAACATCAGATGTCAAACTTGATCCGAACTTACCGCTCGAAGCAAGTTGCAAACGAAGTGTCAGTGGTGATGCGACACAAGTCAGTTTTAATTTGGATTGGACGGTGAAAGTCAAAGTTCCACTGATTGGTGGATTACTAGAAAAACATGCAGAAGGTGAAATTCGTCGTTTTAGTCAGCTCGAGATTGAAATTGTAGAAGATGAATTACGTAAAAATTTAAAAGCCTGAATCGACTTGAAAGCGAGTTTAAAAAAGCGGTCATTGACCGCTTTTTTTATTTTTAGTGAGATGTTTTTTCAAAGCGTTGACGATAGAGCATCGCAGTAAAGAAGGTCACCAAACAGACGGTCCAAATATAATACATAGCGCCAATGTTGCTGTATAAACTCAACCATTGAACCAATGGCAAGGTGATACCACCCGCGATGGCATAAGCCAAATTGTATGAAAATGAAATGCCCGAGAAACGAATCTGTGCAGGGAACATTTTCACCATACTATAAGACACCATGCCGACCGTACCTGATGCCAAACCGAGCAGCATATAGAGCGTAAACACGGTCGATGCTGCCACATGGCCCAAGCTGTTATAGAACACGCCCGCGATTATCGCGACAAGGAGGGAACCGAACAGCATCACTTTGCCCGCACCGAAGCGATCTGCCAAAAGACCTGCCAAGATACAACCGACCATTTGCATCACAATAGCGGCACTTTGCATTTTAAAGGCATCTGCACGTTCAAAACCAAAGGCGCCTGTGAGTAAATTTGGCATCGCTAAAATCAGCACAACAACACAGCCAGTTAAGAACCATGTAAACAACATACCAATCACAACGCCTGTTTTGTGCTGTTGTAGCACTTGTTTCACTGGAAGCTCTTTAGCCAATTGTTTCTTTTCTTGCATGGCTTTAAATACAGGCGTTTCTTTTAAATAACTGCGGAGATAGAGCGCAACAAAACCAAAGATCCCGCCTAGAATAAATGGAATCCGCCATGCCCAGTCATGGATTTCTGACTCTGTAAATTGTAATGAAATAAACAAAGACATCAGTGCGCCCAATAGGATACCCAAAGATAAGCCGGCAGTGAGTAGGCCGTTGGCGATCCCAATTTTTTGCTCTGGCACATGCTCTGAAACAAAAGTCCATGCCGCAGGGATTTCACCACCAATCGCGATGCCTTGAATCACGCGCATCAGTAGGAGCAGGAGTGGTGCTGCATAGCCAATACTTTCAAAAGTTGGCATCACACCGATCATCAGTGTAGGCAGAGCCATGAGTAAAATAGACAAACTAAATAAACGCTTACGACCAATCAAATCGCCAAAATGGGCCATCACCACTCCACCCAGTGGGCGGAAAAAATATCCGGCTGCAAAAATACCATAGGTATTCAGCATCGCCCAAAATGGACTGAGTCCAGTGGGGAAAAACAGTTCCGAAATAATTTTGGCGTAAAACACATAAATGACAAAGTCATAAAACTCGAGTGCGCCACCGAGTGATGACAGTCCGAGGGTACGTTTATCTTGACGAGTCAGGCGTGGCTGAGCTTCCATGCACATATTTTCCAGCAGCAAATAGCATTTGACGAGTTTAGTGATTCAATTTTTTATTGAATAATCAAACTTTGTTGCCTTATTAAAAACTTATAGTTATGAAAATATCATTAATTAAGAACAAAATAATATAGATAAAGTCGTATTAACTAAAAGAATGATTGGTAATAGATAATGGCACACCTTGATGTATAAATGATAAATATCAATAGCATAGGGTGGTGTGATCTGTCATTTTACTTTGTTCTCTATATAAACCATAAAAGATTCAAAGCCATAGCATGCTGTTGTTTTATACTCAGAACCGATAATTATACATATCGCGTGGTTGTTTTTTTTTAAATAACTGATGTTACGCAGTAACATCAGAAGCGTAATTTGATTCAAATGAAAGAATGATAAGCGGTAACGTCATCCGCAAGTGTTTGAGACAGGACTCCTTCTAATCAAAAATGTTTTTGCGATACTTTGAATAATTTGATACTAGTGAACGAGTTTTGTCGGTGAGGTGCATTGCACCGCAAGATGGTTTCCTTGCGAAGCTTTGCTTCTCATTTTGCCGAATGAGAAACAACGTTTCGTAAGAGTACCTCCAGCCGAAGGCTAATCCCTTTATTTAAATCCTAGATGTAAGACTTCGTCGAATAAACTTAAATATCATTTTAAAAATGCGTAATTACTTTTACGTGCGTAACATCAGTTAAATAATTTAAGCTTGCTAGACGTAAAAAAGGATAAATACATGAGTCATATTGCTGCTGTTGCACAACGTGGTGAAGCAATTTTGACGCTCACTGCCGCAGAGGTACAAGCGTCTGAAATAGGTTCTGCATGGTTAACTGCACTAAGTGAAACACTTTATGCCACCATGCTTGAACGTCAAGGTGTAGGTATTGCCGCACCGCAAATTTATGTTTCTAAGCGGCTGATTATCGTGGCTTCACGTCCAAATTTACGCTATCCAGATGCGCCTGAAATGGAGGCGATTGTCATGGTGAATCCAGTGATTACATCTCAATCGACAACGACTGTATTGGGTGAAGAAGGCTGCTTAAGTGTGCCGAATGCACGAGGACAAGTCCCGAGAGCTGAACAAATTCACGTGCGATATTTGACCCTTCAAGGTGAAGTCAAAGAGAACACCCTGAATGGCTTTCCCGCACGGATCGTACAACATGAGGTCGATCATCTGAATGGGATCTTATTCACCGAGCGTTTAGAATAATCAACCGTACTATTTCAAAAAAATAAAAGTGACCAATTGAGCTAAAAAAATAGCGGAAAAGTAGGGTCTGTTGACATTTGTTGATTAAAAAAATAGCGAGATAGTAAAATTAAATCGCCAAAATGCGCCATCACCACACCACCCAATGGGCGGAAAAAATATCCGGCTGCAAAAATACCGTAAGTATTCAGCATCGCCCAAAATGGACTGAGTCCAGTGGGGAAAAACAGTTCCGAAATAATTTTGGCGTAGAACACATAAATGACAAAGTCATAAAACTCAAGTGCGCCACCGAGGGATGACAGTCCGAGGGTGCGTTTATCTTGACGAGTCAGGCGTGGCTGAGCTTCCATGCAAATATTTTCCAGCAGCAAATAGCATTTGACGATTTTAGTGATTCAATTTTTTATTGAATAATCAAACTTTGTTGCCTTATTAAAAACTTATAGTTATGAAAATATTATTAATTAAGAAAAAAATAATATAGATAAAGTCGCATTAACTTAAAGAATGATTGGTAATAGATAATGGCGTAACTTGATGTATAAATGATAAATATCAATGGTATAGGGTAGTATGATCTACTATTTTACTTTGTGCTCTATATAAACCACAAAAGATTCAAAGCCATAGCATGCTGTTGTTTTATACTCAGAACCGATAATAATGCATATTGCATGGTTGTTTTTTTTAAATAACTGATATTACGCAGTAACATCAGAAGCGTTATTTGATTTAAATAAATGAACGATACGCGCTAAGGTCATCCGCAAGTGTTTGAGACAGGACTCCTTCTAATCAAAAAAGTTTTTGCGATACTTTGAACAATTTGATACTAGTGAACGAGTTTTGTCGGTGAGGTGCATTGCACCGCAAGATGGTTTCCTTGCGAAGCTTTGCTTCTCATTTTGCCTAATGAGAAACATTGTTTCGTAAGAGTACCTCCAGCCGAAGGCTAATCCCTTTATTTAAATCCTAGATGTAAGACTTCGTCGAATAAACTTAAATATCATTTTAAAAATGCGTAATTACTTTTACGTGCGTAACATCAGTTAAATAATTTAAGCTTGCTAGACTTAAAAAAGGATAAATACATGAGTCATATTGCTGCTGTTGCACAACGTGGTGAAGCAATTTTGACGCTCACTGCCGCAGAGGTGCAAGCATCTGAAATAGGTTCTGCATGGTTAACTGCACTAAGTGAAACACTTCATGCCACTATGCTTGAGCGTCAAGGCGTAGGCATTGCCGCACCGCAAATTTATGTTTCTAAGCGGGTAATTATCGTGGCTTCACGTGCAAATTTACGCTATCCCGATGCGCCTGAAATGGAGGCGATCGTGATGGTCAATCCAGTGATTACATCTCGATCTACGACCACGGTTTTGGGTGAAGAAGGCTGCTTAAGTGTGCCGAATGCACGAGGACAAGTCCCGAGAGCCGAGCAAATTCACGTGCGATATTTGACCCTTCAAGGTGAAGTCAAAGAGAAAACCTTGAATGGCTTTCCCGCACGGATCGTACAACATGAGGTCGATCATCTGAACGGGATCTTATTCACCGAGCGTTTAGAATAAAAACCGTGCTATTCCAAAAATATAAAAGTGACCAATTGAGCTAAAAAAATAGCGGAAAAGTAATTTGAATAGTGGTGCAAGTGAAGTTTAAAGGCTTCAAAGATTGCATGCTTAACTGTGAAAATAGACTTTCTTTTTGAAGCTAAAACCTTGTATAACTAGCGAAATAATAAAATAAAAAAGTAGATTAATGGGGAAAAATTGGGGCAATGCTGTCTGTACGAAATGGGGCGTACAATGGCGTAAATTGAAGCATCTTTTGTTTGAGTCAGACTATCTCATCATCAATTGGTCTGACTACGATAAAGGGCGTTTACTTCTCATCTTTGGCATGCTGAGTCAAGTTAGCGTGTTGAAGTGGTGCATCATGAATTTTTATTATTCGACCAATCGGATTTGGTTTAATCCGAGTGAACTCAAGTTCAGGATCATCGTCGCTTGTATAGTCCTACTCAGTTATGGCGTATTGGCAGTACTCAGTCTTTATTTCAAAAAATATTTAAATTTTAGACTGTTTTTTAGCTATTTTGCGCCCGTCCTGTTTGGGATCGGCATGATCTATGGTGGCTATATGATCGGGATCTATAGTCCTGCCACTATGGCGGGGACGGTCAATCTGCTGATGGTCGGTTTGGTTTTTTATCGTCCTGCGATTATGCTCAGTATTACATTTCCGATCACACTGTTTATTGGCTACATTTGCTATCAAACTTCGATTGACCATCTAGAATATGCACCGATTTTCAGCCCAGCTTTAAAACAGAGTGAGTTTTACGACAACGCCTTTTGGCTCATGAGTATGGCGGAGTTGTATTTGCCCATATTGATCGTCAGTGCAGTATTTTTTCAGATTTTGCTTTTACAGTGGCGACACCGTGAACAAAAGATGGAAGTCCTCAGCCGTGTTGATGGGCTGACCAATGTGTTTAACCGTCGTTATGTCAGTCATGAACTTGATAGGCTCAGTAAACAGATACGGCCTGAATTTGCAGTCGTTTTGCTTGATCTCGACCATTTTAAACTGATCAATGACCAATATGGACATGATGCAGGAGATGCCGTTTTACAACGTGTTGCTCAAATTTTAAATGACAATACTCGTGTACAAGATGTGGTTGGACGTTATGGCGGTGAAGAATTCATTTTAATTTTAAAAAATCAGAGTTTAGAGCAGGCGATAGAGGTCGCTGAACGCTGTCGATTGGCTATTTCTGAAGCTGAAACCATGATAGCCAACCGTCAAATGTTGAAGATTAGTGCAAGTTTCGGTGTGGCAACTGCGATTGAGGGGACACCGTCTGCTGTGGTCACGCGTATGGCCGATCAAGCGCTGTACATGGCAAAGCAACAAGGTCGTAACCAAGTACGCAGCTTTCGTGAGTTAAACTTGGCAGAAGATTAAATAATTTAAACGATAGTTATGCAGCAATTACAATTTCAGCTCGGATTAGCGCAGCTCGACTTTCAGACCGAGCAAAAGAATATTCATTTTGATCATGGCTTAGCGGCGTGGGTACAAAAATGTGTTCAACAGCGCTTCATCTGTAATGAGGCAGCGACTATTGCAGAATGAACCTGTCGCGAATAACCATATTGTTTTAGATCTGACTAATATTTCTTTGATACACGATGTTGGTGTCCGAATGTTGTTTGAAGGTGTAGATCGTTTAATTGCGGATGGTCATCGCGTGGTAGTGATCGACTCAGAGCATCTCTTGGAACAAAGTCGAAGTCATGCAGGGCATGAGGTGGTGGTTCGAGAAGAGTTGAGTCAATATTTACAACGGTTTGATGGTTAATTGATAAAAATCCATTGTTGATTTAGGCAAAGGGCCCATAAGTTTAATGCTTAGATCGGCTATAATTTTCTTTTTGTGTTAAATTTGCTTATGTCTTTTGAGTTAAAAGTCAGTTTACTCCCGAGTGTTGAAGCTTTATCGCCACAGCATAAAAAGCTGAATAAACTGATTGAGCAAATCGAACAGCAAAAGCTGGATTTAGATCTTTGGCAAAATGCCAAAAGTGAGATTCAGAGTTATATTCAGTTAAAACTTGTACCGATCTATCGTGATTTGCATGCGGTGTACTACCGTCAACTAACTCAGCTTTGGCAACATCTACAGCAAGAAGACTTAGCCAAAGCAGATTTAGCACAGCTCGATGTGAAGCTTGCGAAACTGGCAAAGCAGCTGAAAAAATCTAATTATTTAAATACTGCTGAACTTGAAAAAGTCTCGGAGGTCGATGCTTTTTATCAGCAGTATCATGCACATAATCAAAAGCCGAATAAAAAAGCCAAGTTAGCCCAAACTGAACAGAGCATAGTAAAAGGTTATGTTGATATAGAACAAGAAACGACAGAAGAATATGAGTCATATGAAGAGTGGGACAGCGAACAATATCAACGTGAGAAAGAAGAGCACCAGCGTAAACGCCTAGCACAAAAGCGTGAGCAAGCTGAAAAGTTAGTGAACCAATCGCTTAAAACTGTGTATTTAAAAATCACCGCCATGATTCACCCTGACCGTGAACCTGATGAAACTAAAAAAGCTGAAAAAACTGAATTGCTGCAAGTGGTGAACCAAGCCCATGAAGCACAGGATTTGTTTTATTTACTAAAGCTGCAACTACAGCTTGAAACCAATAAAGGCAAAAGCCCTAAAGCTTTAACGGATGAACATTTAAAGTTTTATAAAATGGCGCTTGAGGCTCAAAGCCAACGTCTAGCCAGTCAGATTGATGACATCACGGATAGTTTTCACTGGAGTGAAAAAACCAAGCCGAAAAATATGCAGGTGAAAGATGTGTATAAGGTGATTGATGGTGATGTTTCAGTGTTGAAAGAACAAGTGAAGTGGGAAAAAGAACGACTGAAATATATGGAGAAGGTGAAGGGGTTGGAGGTATTGTTGGAGAATGGGGTGCTTTGATACTTTTTTCATTAAAAGCATGTTTCCCTAACCCTCACTTGCGCTTCGTTTTAAAGCAGTGCTTTAAAACTCGCTCAGGAGAGGGAGCTGCATCTAATTAAATACCGTCAATTGGCTTAATAATGAATATTCCCTCTCCTTGTAGGAGAGGGCTAGGGAGAGGTTATAAAATTTGATAATCTAAATAAAATAATAAAAAGCAAAATGCAATGAACAATAAACTCGACCCCCAACTATTAATATTCGCCAAATCCATGCGGCACACTGCTGAAAACTTCATGTGGCAAATACTCCGTGCCAAGCGTTTTATGAATCTTAAATTTCGTCGTCAGCATGTGATCAAACCGTATATCGTAGATTTTTTACTGTCATGAACTTGGTTTAGTCATCGAGTTAGATGGCAGTCAGCATGGAATGGATGATGCCATTGAGTATGATGCTGAACGCACGAAGTTTTTAGAGGCTTTGGGTTTAACGGTTGTGCGGTATTGGAATCATGATGTGTTGGGGCGGACGGATGTGGTGTTGGAGGATTTGTGGCAGAGGTGTGCTGAATTAAAAAATACCTCTCCCTAACCCTCACTTGCGCTTCGTTTTAAAGCAGTGCTTTAAAACTTGCTCAGGAGAGGGAACTCCCTTGTGAAATTTATACAGGCATTAAATCAAATGACGCTCCCTCTCCCTATGGGCATAGGTATCTACACATCTTTTAGGTACCTATGGCAATTGCAGCGATTTCATTTAATTCTTCTATGGAATATTCTGAAAGCAATTGTAACGTATTTAGTAAAATCGAAAGCCCTGACAATATGGCAGGAGCACTTTCAAGATGACCTCTCTTTTGTTGTCTGCCTGATAGACGGGTGAGAAACGCACGTACTTTTTGGTTCTGCTCATCTGTACAGCGTTGCACCCTCCAAGTCAGCACACAAGCCATACAACTGATCAGTAATCGTCTTAAAATTGCTTCAGGTGTGGTTTGAAGCCAAGATTCAATATCATGTCCTGCTTGTTTAAGCAGTTTGAAATAACATTCAATTGACCATCGCCAGTAATACCAAGTTGTTAGTTCTCTGGCATCAATTTCAGGAGAAACATTACTGATCAATGACCATCTTGCAATCGTTTTGTCCTCACTATCCTTAACCACTGCAATAATGAGCCTAGCTGCAATTGCCTCACCTTGCTGAGGAGCAACCCTTTTACCTGTATGATCTTTTCTTTTGGGTTTGGCTGCACGGGTCAAGCGTATATCGGTTTCTCCAACATGAAGCAGATGTTGCCTACCCTTATAGGCAACGGGCTTCACTTGCTGTGTTTCTAGCTGTTCCGCCACTTCTCCAACTTTAAAAATTTCACCCTGATATTCAATCCGATTACCTTCTTTTGCCCGAATTAACCATTGAAAATCATTGCTGCTAAGCTCTCTTAAGTGGGCAATAGAGTCACCTTCACGATCAATAATATGAACACAGGTTTTCTCAATGGGAAACTGTTCAATTTTTTGAATTTGTTCAGCAAGAGAATCCAAATGTGTTTGACGCTCGGTGTGCTGTTCATTGAATGTTGAATAACAACCCGAAGCATCTGAAAGTGTTTGAGCTAAAGGTGCAATGGGAAGTCCTGAAGCTGCATCGACAAGTAAACTGGTTTGTAATTCATAGCCCGAATCGTACTGATGCGTTCTTTGTAATTTTTGAGTTTTATTGCGATGTGTGACGTATTGTAGTTGTGACCAATCATGAACGACTAAAGCATAGCGGTGCTGTGATGTCTTGATTTGTTCACAAGCAAGTTGATGAATAGGTTCATTTAATTGTTTAAATGTGATTTTTTCATTGTTCAAGAATCGCCAAACGGCTTGTGTGGTTGCGAAACTAGTTTTTTGTGCAGAAGCAATATCTTTGATTGCGGGAGCAAGAGAGGCAACAGGATTCATATTGAGCTTTACAAGACTGTTATAGCGTTTAACTAGCCGCTGATCTAAGCCTTTGATGTTAAATTGAAGAGCATGCTCTTCAATTTAACGTAAAGCACAGGAATTGTGTAGATACCTATGCCCTATGGGAGAGGGCTGGGGTGAGGGCTTTAAAAGACATTGCCTACAATTTTTGATAAATCTACATCACGAGTGATATACCATTTCCAAAATGCAGAGAAAGGAAATTCAGGGTCACACATAGCCTTTAACTTTTCTATTCTCAGATTTTTTTCAGATGTTGTTAATATTAAACTATCATCTAGAAGCTCATCTTTAATCATCAAAAGCTTAGTTTGATATCTCTGAATTTGCTTTATCAATGTATGTCTACTTATACCTTTTAGAGCTGTATTCGTATCATTAAAACATTGGTCTAGAAGGCGAATTGTTGACTCAATTTCATGGTTACTTCCTAAATTTCCAACCTTTACAATTACTTTGTGGTCATCATTATTGACAATTGGGCAGTGTAATTCGATAGCTTGAGCTACATCTAAAGCTTGGCAACAATCCAAAATATTCTTGTGTATATTGGCTTTAATTCCATTACATCTAACGCATGCGTAGAATAAATTAGCCCAGTCATATTTTTTGACAGGGTCACCTTCATGTGGATCACGGTGCTCAATATTTACGTCGGGAAATCCTTTTCTTTCGCATAGATAGCATTTAGAGAAGAATATATCTTGTAGTACTTCAACTACATCAGATGCACGATAATCCTTAGTAGATGTGGTTAAGCTTTTAGGGAAAGTAGGTGGTCTTGCAACTGAAAACATGAATTAATTACCCTCATGTTTCAATTTTGTAAGCTTATTTTTTGCTACCATGTATTGGAGTTGTAGTTCAACAGATAACTTCTCAAAATCTTTGTTTAATTTGTCTAATAAGTTTTGAACTTCATTCAAGTTTTCTATCGATTCTTTTTCTTCAATAAATTTTAAAAGCTGATCAGAGAGAATTTTTAGATTGTCATTTTCATTTTTTACATGAAATAACTCTTTGATTATTGACTCATGTGAATAACGACTTAAATCTTCTTCAAAAAATTCACCACTGGAAATGTCATATATAACAGTATCATTATCTGTTGAGGTAATAACAAAAGGAGAATGTGTACTTACAATGAATTGCAACTTAGGAAAAGATCGCGTGAAGAAAGGAAAAATTAATTTTTGTAAAGATATATGAAGATGTGCATCAATTTCATCAATTAATACAATTCCTTCGAGCTCAGAGGGAGGAATATTAAAAAATTCAGTACGTATTAAAAGATCTGAATAAATGTTGAAGATTGCTTGATATCCTGAAGATAAGTCTTGAAAGCTAAATTTTTGAGAGTCTTTAACAATATAGTATTTATTTTCAGTGTCGTTTATTTCGAAGAGTAAATGAGTTGATTCATTCTCAAATAGAAATTTTAAATTTTCATCAAAACTTTCAAACCAATTGGTATACTTTTCAAATAAAGAAGAGTCTTTTTTGTGTGTTAATGATAAAGATTGGTTTACTGTAATATTATATAAATGTTGTTCTAGTTTATTTCCAATATTGGAAGAAAAATTATTTTGAGCATCACTAATTTCGGTGCTGATTGAATGATGTGTGCTGAAAAAACAGGAGGTTTTAACTTGGTAAACTAAACACACTCATCAGGAGTTTACCATGAGCAAGAAACACAAGACTTACACCACAGAATTTAAAGCTGAAGCCATCAAATTAATTG